>JAGLML010000015.1 GCA_023140035.1 Thermoplasmatales archaeon | reverse complement strand
GAGCGTGTTTTTTATAGGTTCTTGCCAAACAAATTATTTTTCCTATGTTCACCTGTTTATCATAATTTTGAAAAATATATTCAGTCATATTAGTAAATAATAGTGAAAAATGGTTTAAACTTTTTATGCTTTACTTTTAAGGATTCTAAAAAATAATTTTCTTTAAATTTTTCGGTAACAACTGTAAAGATACTGGGTAACAGTTGTACAATAAATCCTTTATAAGGAGATCAACAAAAGTAGGTTTGTGGTGATCACTTATGAATGGTTTATTTGTAAAGGCCTTAAAAAAGAAGTTTGAGATGACGCAGGACGATGCAACATCTCTTGCTAAAACCGTCGAAGAAATTTTTGATGGAGAAAAAGAAATCGAAGATATGACTATTGATAAACATGCGCGTTCTTTATTTTATGAATTACATAGAGAGAATTTTCTTAAATTGAGGAGAGAAGAATACAAAGAGAAAGGAAAATTCATGCGAAAATATTACTGGTCTTTTAATAATGATGCCATAAAAGAAGAAGCGTACAGAAAACCCATCGTGGAAGAAAATCCTTATAAAATCTATCAGAAAATACCAGGAGATGCATGGTTAATTCGGTCTTACAACACCTAGATCCATATCTAGGTTATTTTATATTTTTGTGATTGGAGCAGGAATTATTCGTATCCGCCAATTTTCAGGCTTGGATCTCCAAGGAGTATATGTGTTTCTACAATTTTACAATCGTATCTATCAGTATACACAGGAAAATTATTCACATAATCTGTTACAGTTTGCCCATATGTTTCTCCTAAAATGTCTATGTTTTCCTCATTATATAATCTAAAAAATTGAGTTTCAAACCATCCATCAAGTCCTTCAATACAATCTGGTATACCATTACTGTTGTGATCTCCAATACTCACACCACCATATCCAACGCTCCCCATGGATGCTATAGCTCCTCCCCCATTTTTCCTTACAAAGACCCAGCTCCAGCATTCTAGAGCCCAGTTATATAAATAGTAGGAGCCAAAACCGTCTTCGCTGTATGAAAAGTACCCGAGTCCTTCTTCAAGGAGTCCTTTTATAAAGTTTAACGGGGTGACATCGATTTCGCTGTTATGACATCCACCAACCATCAGGATAGGATACATTCCTTTATTTGTAAGTTTCAGCATATCTTTATTTGAAAATCCTCCAGTCCAGTTTACGTAATCACCGTTCTCATGAGTACTCCAATACCTAGGATTTCCATGGCCCACAAAGTAGAGAAAACCTGCACCCTTACTTATTTCGTTGTGCATATTTACAGTCGTCAAGTTTCCAAGAGATGCATATATTCGTACTGGATTGAATTCTGACATAAACTCTAACGCTTTCTCGTTTGCTACTTCCCCTTCATCATAATCTGTTCCACCTTCCCACTTTTTATCAAACGTGTCGCCACCACACACTATCATAGTATTAAACCATTCTGAGCCATTGGCGTTTTCCTCGTAATCGATTATCTTTTCCACAAGGGTTCTTACTTCAAAGCCAAACATGCAAGCTAACCTACCAACGTGAACATCAGGGGAGAGATCAACAATATCTTCACGAAGCCCATTATCCGGCCATTCACCATAAATACCATCATCATCAGTATCCCAACTAGAAAAGTTACCCTCAGAGTCGTAGATGTCAGCATAGTAAAGATCGCTTGCAAACTGTAATTCTTCATAGAGACCTCCAGCATCTGTCTCGAGATGGGTATGCCTTATTGGTATCTTTCTAAAGTTTCCGACAAGCATTACATATGTCACTCCCCAATTTTCAATGGCATCCTTAATAAAATATTTGATTTTCTCTGGATTGTCCTTACCATTAACTGGAAAATAAACACTGGTATAGATGTCTTTAAGCGTCACGAGTTTTGTTTTTACGTTATGACTTTCCTTATGGTCAACAAGACGGTTAAGAAGTGGCTTATACCAGTCATACGTAATGATCAGAAGATCATATTCGTCAGCAAACACAAGTGGTTCAAGGGGTTCTTCATAAGATATTTCCAATTTGATGAAACTTACAAATCGTAAGTTATCTTTAATTGGATTATATTTTACAGGATTCATCTGTATGGTTAAAAATGTTGTATGTTCATTATTTCTGTTTAATCCACCTACAAGCTTGTACAAATACCAACTTTCTGGAAATAATGTATCACTATTGTAGATATTCTCATTTTTCTCTATTTGTATTGTATCTTTTTTATTATTTCCTGGAAGTGGTTTTGATGCAGGAATAATATGTTTTGAGATATGAATCTCTTCCACTTCAGAATATGTACATCTTATTTCTTTGATTCGAGTGCCAAGTGGTAATTCAATTGTTTTTAAGTAAATAGGTAAAATAGGCTCTCCGGTATTCGTAATAAATGAATTTGTTTCTTTAAGATGAATATTTAAAAATTCGTTGTTATCTTTTATCTCTGGCGTTGAAAATCGTTGAAAAACTTCGATTGTATTAGCACTTGATTTTTCTATATGCTTGTAGTCAGGTGTAATATAAACTGCATTAATGCTACTAGATATCAGTATCAATTGTACGAGTACGATTGCAATTGTCAAAATTTTTCCTTTTTTCATATTTTATTCCCCGTATCATATTATTAACAGATAGTTGTTATAAAAATTTTTTGATTATTGCGAACTCATTCAAAAAAGAGGAGAAAAGTTTATTAACATCTAATCAAGTTCAATTATGAAAATATGGGAGAAGAAATAGAAGAATCGGAAGAAGAAACAAGTCGTATGTTTTTAGATCGAAAAGAACCAATGACATTGGATGAAGAGTTGGCTTTCTTTATGCATAGATTCAACTCAGATATAGAAACCATTGAATGTATGCCTGCTTTTGAAGAACATCTGAAAGAGTTATTCCCTGAGCGGAAAAAAGAATAGCTCATAATCTAAGTTTGCATAATTTCTATCTTTTTACGAAATATATAAAAAAGAGATTGTTGAATAAAAGTGTAAAACCAACAAACCCGCAACAATGATATATCCAATATAACTCATAAAACCGTGCTACTCATTAAACGCAACTAATATGTCAAATAGTAAAACTTATAAAACAATAATTAATTATAAAACTCAAATAATTTGTTACAAAATTGTCATTTTCATCTGAGTTAAATTAACCAAAATACATATAAAACTTTACTAGATTCGGAGAAGCGGAGGGTTTTATGGAAAATATCAGTAGGCTATATTCAGATAGAGCAGGAAAAATGAGAAAATCAGAGATACGTGAGCTTTTAAAAGTAACACAAGATCCTGAGATAACTTCCTTTGCCGGTGGTTTACCAAACCCAAAATCTTTTCCAATACAAGATTTACAAGGTGTCGTACAAACTGTTTTAGACCATCATGGAAAAACTGCACTTCAATATGGAACTACTCAAGGATTAGACGAATTAAGAGAAAATATCGCAGAACGATCTTGTAAGGATGGAATAGATGTAACAGCAGATAATATTATAATCACAAGTGGTTCACAACAGGCATTAGATACTGTTGGTAAGATATTTCTAAACCCTGGAGACATTCCATTGGTTGGATTGCCAACCTATCTTGGTGGCATCAACGCGTTTCGAAGCTATGAAGCCAATTTGATAGGAATACCACTTGATCAAGATGGTATGATAATAGATGCCCTTGAAGAAAAGATAAAATATCTGCAAAAAGAGAATTTAACTCCAAAATTTATCTACTCAGTACCAACATTTCAGAACCCTGCTGGCGTTGTTATGCCGGAGTCGCGTAGAAAAAAACTCATTGATGTTGCAAATGAATATGATCTCGTAATAGTAGAAGACGACCCATATAGCAAACTTCGTTTTGATATACCCCATATAAAACCTATAAAGGCTTTTGACGATGAAGGTCGAGTAATATATATGTCAACTTTTTCAAAGATTCTATCTCCTGGATTCCGACTAGCATGGACTATTGCATCTGAAAAGCTTACAAGAAAAATGATTATCTGTAAACAGGCCTTAGATCTTTGTACAAATACCTTTACTCAGTTTATTGCCAATGAATTTATTAAAAGTGGTTCTCTTGATTTACATATAATGAAGATCTGTGAGATGTACAAACCAAAACGAGATATTATGATGAACGCCATGGAGAAATATTTCCCAGATGGCCACATATGCAATAAACCAAAAGGTGGTATGTTTGCCTGGGTTACACTTCCTGAAGGAATTGATACTGAAATACTATTTCTAGATGCTTTGAAAGAAAAAGTTGCATACGTTCATGGAAAAGCATTTTGCGTTGATGGAAGTGGCGGCAGATCCATGAGGTTGAATTTTTCATACTCCAGTAATGAACAGATTGAAGAGGGGATGAAACGATTAGGTGCAGTAATCGACAAAAAATTGAAAGTTCTATGCCAGTAGATAAGAAAGTTGTTGTACTAGTCATCGTAGTATTGTTAAGTTCCTTTTCGGGATGCACACTCTTTAATAAAACCGAATTTTCGTTGATTTCTTTAGTTATAGATGATGATGGTGGATTCGTAGGTATGTCAATAAGTTTTAATACGTCCGATAAAACGACACTAAAACTGTTTGATCCTGATGGGGATGTTCTTTTTTTAGATGATTATTATAAGGGAATTCACAATGCAATGGCTTATCTTGATGAATACAGAAAAACTCCACCTTCTGGCAGGTATGATTTAAAATGCTATGACGAAAATGGAAATTTAATTTTTGAAAACGAGCTTTTTTTTAAAGATCAGAATCTCTCTATTATCGAGGTTAACGAAAAATGGTGGTTAGAAAATAGCAAATATTCGCTCGTTGGACTGAATATAACCTTAATGAATTACGGTGATTTACCTGTATACCCACATATTGCAGATGTTCAAATTGATAACAAAGAATCATCTGGGCTTTTCGTACCAACAGTAATTTTGCCACATCAGAGCAGAAATGTATATTGTTTTGTTTATATTGACGATATCTCATCTAAAAACAGCCTATTGAAAATCTCATTGAAAAACAATGAAGAAGACATAATTGCTAACACTTCGAATACTGTTTTTCCATCTGAAAATATATCTGAATTAAAGTATAACTGGGGGTATATGGGAATTAATAATCTTGCACTACCAGATGTTGAATTTTTATATGATTATTACAGCAGTTTAGAACGTCTCGCTTTAGAAGATTATGCTGCGTATGTGTTTGACATGTATGACGATCAATATATGGATTTGGTTGTCAAAAGATTGTTATCTCTTACTGACGCATCAGAAGATGTGGGTAAAATTAATTTTGTAGCGTCTTTTATCCAAAATCTAGATTATGCTGAGGACGATCCCGATGACCCCACATGTGAATATCCACGTTATCCTGTAGAGATGTTAAAAGACTCACAAGGAGATTGTGAAGATAAAGCAATGCTTGCAGCAGCAATGCTTGATAGTATGGGCTATAATGTTTCATTATTAAGAATACCTAATCATATGGCAGTTGGTTTACATTTGGATGAGGATGCAACAGTTTATGAATACTATTATGGAGAATATTATTATTTAGAGACGACCAGAAACAGGTGGATTTTGGGAAAAGTTCCTGATGAGTATAAGAATTTGACAAATATAACCGTTTATCCAATTTCTTCAAGAAGCGTTCTTATCCATAGTTGGATAAATGCAACTCGTTATAGTAGTAGCGATGGATTAGATTATGTCAAGTTAAAAATTATAGTAGAAAATCTTGGGAATGAATCTGCCAGTAATTTCAAGATTTTGGGTGCTTTTTATAGCCAAAATGATATTTTTAATCAGGAGGAGACCTTGATACCCTCTTTGGCTGCAGGAAATAAGAAAATAGTTGATTTAAAGGTCAATGTACCTCAGGGAATTTCTACAATACTCAAAACCCAGATTCATCTGAACAACAAAATTGTTGATGAAAAAGAATCTAACTCAAGTTTTCCTTGATCATTTCTTTTTAAAATCAAATGATATTTATCAATCAGATCAGATCCAGGCGGTTTTGATAGTGTGGGTTTTTATAAATGGTCTAGGCGACTTGCGAAAATAAATCCAGAATCAGATCAGACGATAAAGTTTATAACCGGTTTTTCATAAGTTATTATTTGCTGGGTGTAGGTGGACGGTTGACGGCGATTTATTTCGCTGAGGAAAGTCCTCTCTCACTCTGGATCAGGACACCGTGCAAGCGGTTAAGGCGGGAGTCTTAGCAGAGGCGCAGAAACGACACAGCCCTTGGAATATGCGATGATTCATTTGATGATGAGTTCTCTTTGGGATTTGGTGAAACGGCCAATCTGCTCCTGGAGCAAGCCCAAATGTCGGGATCAGTTATTCAGACTGCCCGAAGGTGGGGTGCATAGACGAATACCGTTAGAACAGAAAGAGGCTTACGGCCTAGACCCAGCACTATTGTCTTGATATGGTTTTTATCGTATTCAGTTTTAACAAAGACTATCTTTTTTAACAAAAAGTTTAAATAGTTCAATTATATAAATATATATAATAGATATATGATATGACAAATACAATTCATTACCCTCAACTAGATACAATACTCATGGTAGAAAAGGCTATACAACAGATGAATTACCCTAAAAAAACAGAGCTTTGGAAATCCTTACCAAAAAAGGTCATGTATCAAACCTTTTGCATTATTATTGATTATCTTGAACAGTCTGGAAAAATAATCATAGATAAGGATAGAAGAATTGTTTGGACCTGGAATCCTGAAATGATAAAAAAGATAATTTCTTCTGGAGTTAAATAGTAAATGGACTAATTAAATCAAACCCTTTTAATTCATTACAAAGCATTTTTATAAAAGATGTTTGCACTATCTCACATTATCAGGTACATGTAAATATTGAAACATGTTACAAATTTTACATAGTTTCAAGATTCACATATTTAATTTCAGACTCATCACAATATGGGCAGTAATACTCCAACATCATGAGGGAGTCGATCTTCCGTAATGGAATCTGCTTCATCTGTTGTCTACATACTTTACAGTAATTCAAAAAAATGCCCTCAATAAATATTAATATGTTGTAATATATAAATTTTTCTATAAATATATATCTTTTCTCCTTATTTTTCAAAAAAACGACAAAAATATATTAAAAACTCAGCTCATCTTCGTTGTACTCTAACCGGATTTTTTTCTTAGGCTTTGCCTTTGTCATCTGATGAAACAAAAGGATAGTCTTATGCAGCTCATCGGCATACTCGCGAGTAACATCTGTATCATCACCATAAATACTAATATTCATCTTATAGCTATTTCGAAGAGGAATAGAGCTTCGTTCTACAATCTGCCGCAGCATAATACATCACCATAAGCACAAAACATATTTCCGTGCCCAAATTAACAATGAAATTGTTCTATATAAAATAAGTCAAATAGGGGATTAAACGTAAATCGATTACCACAAGTTTTTCATACTTCAGATGGATTTCGACTTATTCCAGATTCATAAAAATTATCTAATTGCAATTTAAAACAACATGGACAGTAGAGATGATTGATATGAGCAAAACCATGATCCAAAAAATCTTTGAAAATCATTCTGAGGGCAAGGCTAATGTTGGAGATATCATAGATGTAGCGATTGACGCCAGAGTAGCACGGGATTTCGGTGGAGCAAACGTTGTAAAAAACTTAGAAGAAAACAATCTGCCAATAGATGATCCAGAAAAAACGTTTTTCACCTTTGATTGTAACCCTGGCGGATGTGACCAAAAATATGCCGCTAATCAGCATATATGTAGATTGTTTGCCAGAAAAAACGGAATAAAGGTATATGACATAAACAGAGGAATAGGGACTCATCTTGCTTTTGAAGAAGGTTTGCTTTCACCAGGGGAAACATTTGTATCAACAGACTCTCATGCCAATATAATGGGGGCCATTGGTGCATTTGGACAAGGTATGGGAGATATAGACATTGCTAGTGTTTTTGCACATGGAAAGGTATGGTTTAACGTCCCACCAACAGTAAAGATTATTCTTAAAGGCACTCCTTCAAAAACTGCATCTGCAAAAGATGTCGTACTAAAAATGGCAAAGGATCTAGGAGCCAATGGACTTCTAGGTTATGCAGTAGAAATATATGGAGATTATGCTAATTCTTTATCTCTTGATGGCAGAGTAACAATCGCATCAATGGCAACTGAAATGGGTGGAATAATCGTGCTGTTTCCGCCAAACGATGCAGTATTAGATTTTTATAGGAGGAATTTTAGAAAAGATGTGAAATCAGTTTTCGCCGACAAGGATGCAGACTATGAACAAACGATAGAGATAGATATTGACGGGCTTGAGCCTCAGATTTCACGTCCAGGACATCCAGAGGATGTTGTTGATGTAAAAGAAGTATACAATACAAAAGTCGATTCTGGTTTTGTCGGTTCATGTACTAATGGTCGCTTGGAAGACATGAGGACTGTTGCAAAGATTTTAAAGGGAAGAAAAATTGCACCAGGAAGAATTCTCAAGATTGTCCCGACAACAGATAAGGTGTGGAATACATGTCTTGATGAAGGGCTTGTTACGATATTTAAAGAAGCAGGCGCGCTTGTCGGATCTGCAGGATGTGCAGGTTGTGCAGCTGGGCAAATAGGACAAACAGGTGAGGGAGAAATAGCAGTATCCTCAGGTAACAGAAACTTTGTAGGCAAACAAGGAAAAGGAGATATATTTTTAGCTTCTCCGGCAACAGTTGCAGCTTCACTCGTAGCTGGGTTTATCACAACATCTAATAACATCCCAGATAAATCTGCATCTTTAGAAGTGCCAATAATCAAAAAACAAACAGTTGAAAAAAAGAAGAAAAGTATTGAATCTCCTCTAAAAGTTGGAGGGAGGGCATGGGTAATCAAAAAAGACAATATTGATACAGATATGATATTCCATAATAGATACCTTTCAATAACAAATATTGATGAGATGGGGCAATATGCCCTCGATAATTTAAAAGGCTATGAAAACTTTGCACAACAGGTAAAGAGAGGAGATATGGTAATAGTGGGTAAGAACTTTGGTTGTGGAAGTTCTCGACAACAGGCTGTAGATTGTTTCAAATCTTTGGGAGTTGGTGTAATAATAGCGGAATCTTTTGGTGCAATATATGAAAGAAATGCGATTAATAGTGCAATGCCCATAATAATAGCTGAAGAGATAACGAAAAAGATTGATGATAAAGACAACATATCAGTTGATTTTTTAACTGGAGAGATTAATGATAAAACACAAGGTAAAACATATCAGGCAAAGCCATTTTCCAAGGTCCAACGTGAAATCTATGAGCAGGGAGGCATGTTAGAAGGGTGATGACCATGGACATGACATTTGCAGAAAAAATTCTTGCTAAATATTCTGGTGAAAAGGGAGTAGTACCTGGCCAGATAGTAACAGTAAAGCCAGACTATCTATTAACACATGATAATACAGCTCCGATTATTCAGAAGATTAAACCTGAGTTGGAAGAATATGGAGTACACAATAAATCGTTACCCATAATTGTTCTTGATCATGTAATACCAGCTGCTTCCGAAAAAACAGCAAATAATCATAAAATAATCAGGGAATTTGTAAAAAACCATAAGATAGAACATTTTTTTGATGTCGGTTATGGAGTATGTCATCAAATAGTAGTAGAAAAAGGCTTAGCGCTACCAGGAAAACTACTTCTTGGAAGCGATTCACATACCTGTTCATATGGAGCAGTTGGAGCTTTTTCATCGGGTATTGACAGAACCGAAGCGGCAGCATTAATGCTTACTGGTGAAACATGGTTGAAGGTGCCTAATAGCATAAAGATAACATTGGATGGTAAATTACAACCTGGTGTTGCTGCAAAGGATGTAGTTCTTCACATAATAGGCGATGTATCAGCATCTGGTGCCAATTATTGTTCTGTAGAGTTTCATGGTGATATAGAACAATTCTCAGTGGAAGAAAGATTTACCATTACAAATATGGGGGTTGAAATGGGTGCAAAGAATGCATTTTTCCCTGTTGACAATATTACAACAAAATATCTTAATTCCATTGGCATCTCTACATCACAATATACTGCCATTTATCCGGATAACAATGCAGCGTACTCTAAAGAGTTAAAATACAATCTGTCAAATATTACTCCTGTTGTAGCATTACCTCACAGTGTAGACAATGTGAAGAAAGTCTCTGAAATCGAAGGTTTAGATATCCAGCAATGCCTGATCGGGACATGCACCAATGGCAGACTATCAGACTTTAAGATTGCTGCCCGTATTTTGAAAGGAGAGAAAGTACATCCCAATGTTAGATTGCTCATCCTCCCCTCATCAAAACAAGTATATTTAGATGCATTGAAAGAGGGCATAATCAACACACTTATCGAATCAGGAGGAATACTACTTCCACCAGGTTGCGGTCCATGTCTTGGAGCACATCAAGGCGTACTGGCACCAAAAGAACGATGTTTGAGTACTGCAAATCGAAATTTTAAGGGACGAATGGGCTGCAAAGATGCAGAGATATATCTTGCAAGCCCTGCTACAGTAGCGGTTTCTGCTATCTACGGCAAGATAACCGACCCACGAAAGGGGGTACACTAAATGAAGGTCTGGAAATATGATGACAACATAAACACAGATATGCTTTTTCCTGGAAAATACGTGTATACGTGTAGTACTCTTGAGGAAATCAAACCTCATCTTCTAGAAGATCTTGATCCTTCTTTTGCTAAAAATGTAGAAGAGGGCGACATCATTCTTGCTGGTAAAAACTTTGGTTGTGGAAGCTCTAGAGAACAACCTGTAGTAGGATTAAAAGCAGTTGGAATAGCTGCAGTCGTTGCAGAAAGTTTTGCTCGTATATTTTATCGTTCATCTATCAATCAAGGACTTCTTTTAATTGAATGCCCTGATGCAATGAAAGCGTATTCTAAAGGAGACAACGTATCGCTTGATATTGAAAATGGAAAAATTATCGTTGGAAAAAAATCCTTTTCATTTCCAAGACTTCCTAAAGAAATTCTTGCAATACGCGAGGAAGGTGGTTTGTTACCTTACACAAGAAAAAAACTCAAAAAGAACAGATAAAGAATAATTTGCCACCCCTCTTATTTTTCACTAGTCCTATTTCAATATCATCCATTATCTATACAATCGTTTTAGCTATAAAAAATAGGTTGTGTTGAATTGTTGAAACTATGTTTTTATTCTTCGTATATCTCTAAAGTCTCGAAGAACTCAGGTTTAAAATAGTATCCGCACTCTGTTTTTTCAATTAAACCTTTTTCTACACATAAATCAAACAATTCATCATATGGTGTATTCTCGTGGTTTTTTTCTTTTATTTTGTTTTTCATACTTCCATCTCCTCTCTCAAATAACCAATATTGCTATTTTTTATCATGATATTGTTTGTCAATAATATTATTTAAACCTAATGTGTAAAAAAGTCAAAATGAAAAAATAACTATGGGGGATAAAATGATTTATATTATGCGGTAACAATAGAATAAAGCGTTATGGTGTATCAGTCACTATCAACTCTTTTACTGGAGTTCCATCGCTCCAATGTCCCATATATCGTTGTTCAGACGTATTACCAAGACAATATTCTTCATTGATTCCATAAAAAGCATAATTGGTGAGCGCATCAAAGAGTTTCCATGTTGAATAATAATCCATGGCATCTACAGTATCTGATAAGAATTTTGGGAGGCATATTGGTGCAACGTGATCTGCAACTAGATCTGGGGATCCATAGGTATCTGTCACTTGTATTACAAAATCCTTTTGTGAAAATGGTATTTGAGTTGCATTTTGAAAAATTATTATAGCAGATCTATTTCCTACAACGGTATCATCTTCTCCCGCGATTACAAGCATTAGTGTCTCATTAGATATTTTATTGAAATCTGCCGGTTCACCGAAGAAAATAAATGGTTGAACTGGCATTATTGCCTTTGGTATGGGAAGGCCTTCATCTTCTGCTTGAGCTGCCATATTTGCGGTAATTCCCCCTCCCAAAGAGTGACCGACAATTGCAAACTTATCCAGTTCAGGACGGACATGCCATCCGCTCTGAAGGGTTTCAATAGCATCTTTTACTGCATTAATTGCATTTGCATTGAAATCTTTAAAGCCAAGGAACAACCCTCTTTGATATCGTGGGTATACAACGATGTTTCCTCTTTTTACAAGATGATTGATCCATGCTCCATAGGCAATTGGATGTATAGCTGACCACCCATGGTTGAAAACAATGAGCGGGGCAGATTCTGGTTTTGGGTCGAAAGGTTCAAAAATCCAATACTGTCTTGCACCCCATTTGTGTCTGGTTTTTATAACAAGATTATGTGAATAATCTGAACCACCAGGACCACTAGTTGGTTGGTCTGGTGGGGTGGGCTCTTCTAAAGTTGCAGGGACTGATCCAAAAAGCGGCAAAATGAGTATACTAGCTACAAATAATACTACTACAGTTTTTTTCATATTTTTATCCCTACCACATATAATATAACAAATATTAGATATAAAGATATCTATTACTTTAATTCTTTTATTTCTCCCCATCTAAATTGAAAATCTAAGGGATGGGGAAGTGTGGAGGTGGTGGTGAGGAGAGATGGGAAAAAGGGATTACTCCCCCATCCAGAATTATATTTATTTTATAACTATATAAATGTTATCATATAATTATTATTAAAAATCTGATAGATCATAAAATCTTGTTATGATTATCGGACATTATTTAATAGACGAAAAAAGATTAAATAATATGAAAGAGAAGGGTAGAGGGGGATAAAATATGAAGAAATAAAAAAATTCTTATATTTTTAGATTCCCTTCTCTCCTCAATTAAATAAAACTCTTTTAGGTTTTTAAGGATATTGTGTAGGTGCATATTCAGGTATAGTAAATTGAGTTATTCGAGAAATGTGCATTAAAATTAATTTACTGGACACAATTATGCAGTTAAATGTGCAGATTAGCTATGCAGAAATGACTGATTAAACCATGACGGTCTTGATATATGAGCTGTTTATCTGTTTTTCTTTTTTTAATTCCCATTAGGGATTATTTGTATAAATGAAATCAGCCTACCTACAATAACATTTTGGGTTTTGTTGCAGATATTGCAATAAAAAATATTTGGAAACATATTTAAATAAAAATATTATACCTTATATTAGATATTTTTGTATCATGAGGAATAAAACATGAAAAAAAAGATATTAGGTATTTTTGTTTGTATGCTGTTGATTGCAACTGCACTTCCTGCAGTAGGAATTATAAATAGTAAAGCACAACCTGAAATGTTGCAAGGTGTTCTTGATCAATCACAAGAACGATCTGATGAATGTATATGGTTTGAGAACGCATGGCAAGAGTTTGTACCCGTTGGAAAAAACCTGTTACATGTTGAAGTTAAAATCAAACAAGGATACGAAAGTTCTCCAGATCTAATTATGTACATTGAAGACTCACTGGGTAGTCCACTTGTATCACTTAATATGAAAGCAACTGATATTCCAGATGTATGTGATTGGGTTGTTTTTGATATTGATGATGTTGAATTAGTACCAGGAGATACATATATAATTCATCTTAAATACGATCCTGGAGGAGAATATGCCTGGTGTGGTGCAAATGGTGACCCATATCCTGCAGGTGATTCAGATATTGGTGCTCAATGGGATTGGTGTTTCAGAACCTATGTCGATAAATCAAAA
>JAGLML010000149.1 GCA_023140035.1 Thermoplasmatales archaeon | reverse complement strand
TATTTCTAATTTTACTTCCTTCTGTCTGGTATCTTGTGTTCAATAGCATTCTTTATGGGACGCTATTACAACCGCTAGTATAAAATAAACAAAAATGTTTCACTTTCCGAAAAGATACCGTTCGCCGGTATATATTTATACTAAAAGATAAATATTGCTGATAACGAGGAAATAATATGGATATTGCTGGGTGGCTTTTAAAAGACATCGTGGTTTCTAGAACCTTCCAAACACAGATCTTTTACATATTCATGCTTTTTTTCACAGTTTTTGCAATATTTTTGGCGAGAAGATATAGGTTGTTCAGGTTTTCCATGCTACTTTGGCTTAGCTCTGCTATCATCTGTCTTCTTTGGGAGGTAGTACTTTTCGGCTCTGGATTGAGACACTATAGTTTTTCAGAAGTAGAACTTCTATACCATGCCCTCACAGAGGCAGGTCCAGGATTGATAGTTATGGCGATTTTTGCAGATAAAGTTGGAATCATAGATCTGTCTGAATACAAAGAGGAGGTGAAAAAACGGGGCTCCTAGAATGGATAATGACTGAAGCGCATGTATACAGGCAGGTCAACTATGTGTATTTCCTCATCGTACTTGGTATCACATTAACAGTCCTTGGAATAGCAATATATACGAAAAACAAGAGAGCTGTTAAAATGTTCCTTTTTGCAATGGTCATCTGGGCATTTATAGAGGGTTTTGGTCTTGTAACTGGGATGCGAGTCTACTCTGATGCTACACTTCTAGTTTTTATCTTCGTTGCACTTGTGGAAGATCCAGGATGGGTCTGCCTCGGGTATATGATGGCCGAGCAACTATTTAAAAGATTGAAAATAATCAATAAGCAGTCTACAATAGATTGACTCCTACAACATTGACTATTTTCTCAAACTTTTTTTCTTTGCAGCTTTAATAAAACCATCAAAAAGTGGAGAAGGTTTCATCGGTCTTGATTTAAACTCAGGATGTGCCTGCGTTGCAACAAAATAAGGATGACTTGGAAGTTCCATGAACTCCATCAACACACCGTCGGGTGATCTTCCTGAGAAAACAAGGTCATTCTCTTCAAGTATATCAACATATTTGGGGTTAACCTCATATCGATGCCTATGTCGTTCATATATCTTATTTTTTCCATATAATTTTTGTACAAGGGTTCCTTTTTTGAGAACAGCAGGATAGGCACCCAGTCTCATCGTTGCACCATATCGTGAATCCTGTATAATGTTCACCTGGTCTGGGATGAAATCGATCACCGGGTGTGTAGTTTTTTTATCCACCTCTCTAGAATTTGCATCCTTTAAATTACAAGCATTCTGCGCATATTCAACAACAGCAAGCTGCATACCCAAACACAATCCAAGATAAGGGATGTCATGTTCTCGCGCATACTGAATGGCTTCAATCTTTCCATGTATGCCAGAGAGACCAAAACCACCTGGCACAATAATCCCATCTATGTCATCAAGCGTAGATAGCTTCTCCGGTTTTTTCTCAAAAACTTTTGAATTAATCCATTGTACCTCTGGATTAAGATTATTATCCCACGCTGCGTGTTTTACTGCTTCAATAACTGATATGTATGAATCAGAAAGCTGGGAAGAGCCGATATCGAAATATTTTCCAACGATACCAATATTAATTTTTTTATCGAACTTCTTTATTTTGGTAATAAAATTCTTCCATGTCTTCAAATCATTATGATTTTTTCTGAGATTTAGCTTATTTAGTATTTTTTTACAAAGATGTTGCTCTTCAAAGAGTAAAGGAACGGCGTAGATATTGTCAATATCTGAATTTGAAATAACGTCTTCCTCATGTATGTTACAAAACATAGCGATTTTTTCCCGTCGTACATCATCAAGCGGATCATCTGAGCGTGTAACAACAAAATCAGGTTGAATTCCTATTTCTCGCAGTAATTTCACTGAATGCTGTGTTGGTTTCGTCTTTGCTTCACCAAGGGCGTTGAGGACTGGCACATAGGTCACATGGAAATAAAGAACCTTATCTCCCTCCAGCTTCATTTGTCTTACAGCTTCAAGAAATAACACATTCTCATAGTCACCAACAGTCCCACCAATCTCAACCATGACAAAATCAAATTTTTCTTCCTGCGACGGCTTTCGTATTCTCCGCTTAATTTCATCTGTGACATGGGGTATTGGCTGAACTGTTTTTCCAAGATATTTTCCTTTTCTTTCTTTTTCAATAACTGCGCCATATACCTGTCCTGTTGTAATGTTATGGTACTTTGGTATGTTAATATCTAAAAACCTTTCATAATGACCAAGGTCCTGATCAATCTCTCCACCATCTTCTGTAACCCATACCTCTCCATGTTCTGTAGGCCGTAATGTCCCAGCGTCGCAGTTCATGTAAGGATCTATCTTCATTGCAGTAACTTTGTAGCCATGTAATTGTAAAATTTTACCAATGGATGCTGTAGTTATTCCCTTCCCTAAACCAGAAACAACGCCTCCTGTAACAATAATATAATTAACCATCCCGATCAACAGGAAACTGAAATGCGTTATGTGATTTAAATGATTTTGGTTTTCAAAAATCAACTATGTACTAATTTAATGCACTAAAAAAAATCACTCCAGATCCAAACCATGTTATTGCAAGCAAAAAGTACCATGCATTTTCAATGGTAAAAATTATTCCTAAAACTATTACTATTAATGGCAAAATGAGAAGCAAGAACGCCTGCAGTAGGCCCTTAACCTGATCTGTTAGATTTATTTCCATATGCCTTCATTGCTTAACCTTTGAATCGCTTTCGTATAATGCATGTATTATTTAAGCTTAACTTGGTTATTTCCTGGCTGTTATCTACTTTTTTGCTGCTCTTCTTGTTTCTTTGCTCTTATGGAGGCCCTTTTCGTTAATATGTCAACCTTCTCGTTTGATAATATTCTTTCTCTGACTAGCTCTTCCATCAATAGAACACAGAGTTGTTCATTGAGGAGAATTTTCTTAGAATTTTTCAAGACTAAATCTTTATCAAAACGTACATCTTTAGATTGATCAACTGCTTTATCAACATATTTCTTAACTTTTTTAAAGCTATTTTCTACTGCATCATGAATGTGTTTGTTTATGATTTCATTTGATTGATCTATAATTGATTGAATCTTGATCTTGTTTTCCTTGGCGATCTCTTTTAATACGCGATCTTTAAATTTATCCAAATCTTTCAACTTATTAAAAATCACTTTATATTCTTTTTTTGAATCGATAATCATTTGCAGTTGTCGTTCTAGATGTTCTGCTAATTCCAGTTGTTGTTTCAGTTTGTAATCTAATTCCCGGATCTTATTTTGCAGATATCCTTCTTTCATTTTATCACTCTCTTT
>JAGLML010000148.1 GCA_023140035.1 Thermoplasmatales archaeon | reverse complement strand
TCTGAAGGTGGAACAGATGTTTTTAAGTTAAAATATTTTGAAAAAGAGGCATTTCTTGCCCAATCTCCTCAGTTATATAAACAAAGTTTGATGGCAACAGGCCTCGATAGAGTATATGAAATCGCATGGTATTTTAGAGCTGAAGAACACAATACACGAAGACATCTGAACGAGTCAACTGCTGTTGATTTGGAAATGGCATTTATTAAAGATGAAGAAGAAGTAATGAACGTTTTAGAAAATCTTGTTTACAATATGCAGAAAAGAGCAAGCGAATGCACAAATGAACTTAAGATTCTGGGTAAGAAAATTTCTGTTCCAGAGTTACCATTTGCAAGGATTGTCTATGATGAAGTTATAAATAAATTACAACATAAAAATTCTAGTATAGAATGGGGCCAAGATTTAGGCACCGATGACGAGCGCTTACTTGGAGATATAATGAAAGAGGAGGGTACGGAGTTTTATTTTATTACAAAATATCCTCTCGAATCAAAGCCATTTTATACTATGCCTAAGGGAGATAAACACTCACGTGGTTTTGATTTAGCATGCAAAGGTGTTGAAATCGCTTCTGGTAGTCAGCGCATACATGATGTGAAATTGTTAGAAGAGAGAATGAAAGCATGTGATTTAAATCCCGAAGATTTTGAATCTTATCTTAAGGCATTTAAATATGGTATGCCTCCACATGGTGGCTTTGGGTTTGGCATTGAACGGTTTTTGATGGAGCTATTGGATATTAAAAATATCAGAGAATGTATTTTGTTTCCACGTGATAGAACACGTCTTACACCTTAAAAGACACAAATATAAAAAGTATGTAGGGGACGTGATATTAATTGGAGGTTTAACTCACAATAAACTTTGAATAGAGTAAATGAAATTCAACGTAAAAATACCAAAGATATTTTTAGGTCTAAGATAAAAATAATGGAATTTGTTAAGGGATAATTAGGGAGCAAGAGCCCGAAGACAAAAACGAAGGCAAAGGAATTCCTAAAGAAGTGGGATAAATATGATTGAAAGAAAGGGTGTTGATGCTGAGAGCATTGCTAAGAAAGTTGTTAAAGATGAGAGATTACTTGATGATTTGCTAGAAGGCGCTTCTTCTGAAAAAGCAGTTATTAAATACAAGAGTTTGAAAGCACTAATGTTAGTAAGTGAACAACAACCCAAAATGTTGTATCCCGAGTGGGATTTTTTTGTGAAACTTTTAGATGATGATAATACTTTTTTAAGAGTCATTGGCGCGACGATAATTGCAAACCTTACAAGAGTTGACACAAAAAACAAGTTCGAGAAAATATTCAACAAGTATTACAGTCTCCTTGAAGATGAGAGCATGATTAACACAGCTAATATTGCAGGACGTTCTGGAATAATTGCTAAAGAAAAACCACACTTGCAAAGTAAGATTACCAACAAATTATTGGCTATCGATAAAACCCATCACGACTCCGAATGTAAGAACTTAATCAAGGGCAAAGCAATACTATCTTTTGATGAGTACATTGATGAATTCAAAGACAAGGAAAAAATAATCCAATTTGTCAGAAACGAATTACAGAATACGAGACCTGCTACAAGAAAGAAAGCGGAAAAATTCCTAAAGAAGTGGGAAAAATGAGTAAGCCTTTCAAACAAGAGCTTATTGCGCCTTGCGGAATGAATTGCAGAATATGTATCGGCTATCTAGGATATACGATGGGCGGTAAAAAGAGAAAAAACCCTTGTATATGTTGTAGGCTAGGAGATAAACAATGCGCTTTCCTAAAGGATGGCTGTAAAAAGTTATCTAATGAAGAAATCAAATATTGTTTTGAATGCGAGGATTTTCCCTGCAAAAATCTTAAGAAATTGGATAAAAGGTACAGAACAAAGTATGAAATGAGCATGATTGAAAATTTAGAATATATCGAAAAAAACGGCATTAGTAAATTCATTGAAAATGAAGTGGAAAGATGGAAATGTCCAAAATGTGGTGGAGTAATTTGTGTTCATAACAGAAAATGTTATAATTGCGGAATTTAAGGAATTTCAAAAACTGGCATTTGAATGTGAGTAAAAGGGTATTTTCCTATTTTTATCAGTAACTTGGAGTTCAAATCTATTTTCACAATAACTATGTTTTTCTCATGTTAAAATTAGTATGTATACAAGAGACAAGATTTGAACTCGTTTTTACTGGTAAAAAATCGTGGATAGATTCTTATAGATTTTATCATTAATTAATAACTGATGGAAATAAAATATCCAGAAATTGGGATATGTGGCTTATCTTGTAGACTTTGTCCAATGTATCACATTCAGGCAGACAGTAAATGCCTTGGATGTAAGAGCGAGGAAAGAATGAAAGTTGGATGTAAATTTATCACTTGTGCAATTAAAAATAATGGTATCGAGTTTTGTTTGGAATGTAAAGAAAACGAATCCTGTGATAAATGGAAAAAACATAGAGAATATGGAAAAAAATATGATACGCCCAAGTGTTATCAGAGACTTGAGGATAATATTGCTTTTATTCAGCATAATGGATTAATTAAATTTCAAGAACAACAGAAAATAAGAGAACAACTATTAAAGGATATGTTATCAGAATTTAATGAGGGGAGGTCTAAAAGTTACTACTGTATTGTAGCAACTGTTTTTGATATTGATGGGTTAAAAAATGCAATTAAAGAGGCGAAAACCAGATCCAAGGACATAAAAGATATAAAACAGAAATCAAAACTTATGCATTCAATATTGGATGAGATTGCTGGAAAAAAGGGATACATTCTGAAGATAAGAAAATACAAATAAATAATTATGATGTGAACGGTAGAAAATAATATATTTTATATTTAATTTGTTAGGTAAAGACGAGATTGGGTAAAAAAGTGCAGGGGACGAGATTTGAACTCCTTTTTAATGGCAAAATATCAACGTTTACTCATGTTGACTTCAAAACCACAGATTTAATTAGCAAAGAGATGATTAGAAATTATAATTTGAGGAGTTATAGGTATGGATAAAACAGGGTTGTCTATTGGTATAATAGGTGGTATCGGACTTGGCCTATTGTTAGGTAGTGAATTCTCTGGGAGATATATAACCATTTTAGGAGCCATTTTAGTTATCATATCACTCGTTGCTATGGGCATATTATCTTACAAAGGTAAGAAATGATTCGTTATGTAAGAAAAGGAAATAACTGCAAAGTAATAAATCACCCTCACATCCATCAGACAAGCGAGATTTGAAATTCTTGTCTGGGTTAAAAGCCCCCACGTACCAATTTTATCCTAAAAACATGTTATCTTCTAGGAGAAAGTGCTCCCGTCGGGAAGGGAATAGCAATTTACTAGTAAAAATTGAAAATACCAAAGATAT
>JAGLML010000147.1 GCA_023140035.1 Thermoplasmatales archaeon | reverse complement strand
TAATAATTCTTATATAATTTTTAATATCTTGTTTGCTAACATCATGTTTATTTAACATTCTAGCAAGATATGGCGTTTTATCTAGTCTTTCTAGTAGTATATCGAAAAGGGCAGGGTTTGTATCAATTATTTTTATTGCCTTGTTAATCCAGATTTGTGCCATTGATTTTTTTGGAAGTAAAATGTTAAGTTGTTTTCCCTTTCCAAGATAGTTGGCACTTATCTTTTTTGCTTCTTCTCCATCTAAAGAGCGTTGTGTGCGTACCGAAAAAAGAGGTGAAGCAATACTTCTTTCTGCATCAGATTTTACAATGTTCGTGCCAATAACAGAGCTTAAGGACGCTAAAACAATTAGTACAGCAGCTAAGATACTTACAACTAATGCTTTTTTATTCATACTCTTTCCCCAACTATTAAATATGTTGCGGAGGTATATAAATATGTCGCAAAATAAATAAAAAATTATGGAGTTAATTTATTTTGTCTTTTCCCCAGATTTTTGAAGCAAAAAACCATTATACTTCTAGATAACGAGTATTTGTCTTTTTCAGTATCCTGGTGGTGTTAAGCCTTGTAATGCACCTTCAAGAATGCCTTGCAATATTTTTTCAAGGCAATTATTTATGTTTAAACAGGTTAGAATTGTAAAAGTCGCAATCATTGTACCTATCATAACTAGTATGGGAAAGATAACCATGAAAAATACCATCATACATCCGAGTTGCCCACTAAAACCTAAAGGCTCTGGAGGCTCGTCAATGGGTAACTTCAGCTGTTGCTCTCCAAACGTTTCAACAGCTTTGTCGATCTCTTTTTTTAACAAACTAGGGTCATTCTTGATAATGTTTATGTAATTTTTGAAATCATTCATATCTATGCCGTTTTCCTTAAATACGTTTACAACTTCAGGAATGGTGTCAATTTTATCTAGCAACCTATTAAACATTTCAGGTCTTACATTAATCATTTTTATTGCTTTGTCGATCCAGCTCTGTAAAGATGACTCCTTTAGGAAAAATAGATTCAATATCTTTCCTTTACCTAGATAATTGGTACTTATCCTCATTGTATTTTTTTTCATAATGCTGTTTACTCTTTTTGTAAAAAGAGGCGAAGCAATACTTCTTTTTTCATCATTTGATTTTACTATGTTAGTACCAACAACAGCGGATATCGGCAACAGAATCATCAGAACTGCAGCAAATATACTTATTACCAATATTTTTTTTCTCATTTTTTCCCCCAATTATCCATATAAGCCCTAGTATTTAAACATATCGTCTGGAAAATTCGTTTTTTTAACCGATTACATGGCTTTTAAAATAAATTTAAGGTTTTCATGTATCGTTTAGTAAAACTTCTTCAAAGATGTAAAACTCGGTATTATATATTTGTAATTGACCTTCGTCGGGCTCAATAAACGGCCCGCCCATAATAAAATCACTGAATGAATATGAATCTACTAAAACCACAATTTTACCGGTTTTCCCCGTTGTCTCATTGTAAAATTCGGCAACACTTGCATGTGTTTCGTTATTTTCAATAAAGAGAATTTTTTCTCCTCCAGTTATTGTTAGATAAGGAGAAGTAATATTGCCAACTGTTGAATTATTGGTTGTATCATTAAAGCTACGGTATAAGCTACGATCGAATGTGTTGTAATTTATCCATATTCCAAAATTGCCTATCAACTCATTGGCAGTTGAATGACTATTAGTTATGCTGTCCATTACAAGCGCCTTCCCTCCTTTCTCTACAAAATCTGTTATAGTGTCTATGTCTTCCGTTACAAAAGATTTTGTTGGATTTATGATTACAACAATGTCACCTATTTTTATTGCATCATCCAACGTTTTTTCTAATGAGGGGACACATCCCACACGTTGTGTCCAAACGTAGAATGTTCCGTAGTTGTCTTTTTCATTATAAAGTCCAATACTTGGCTGTAATGAAACATTAAAATCTGAATATTCCTGATCAAAACACACTTGTATGTAATCTGAATGGGCACTTGGTAACGGATAATTTACTTCATTCATATGCGAAATTACTAGAGTTGCTGTTGAAAACGATAGCAATCCTGCAAGTAAAAACAAAAAGAAAATCTTGATCTTTCGCTCATTTCTCAGTAAGTACAATGATACGATTAGAAAGATAATGGCAAGTCCAATTAAAACCGTATTTAAATATGGGTATGAGTTAACTCTGTTGAGATACTCCATTGCTCCAAAGGTAAAAGGTTTGTATCCGTCTGAAAACATGGAGAAACTGGAAAAAACTGTGCTATCTGTAAATGCCACTACTCTCCCTTTTCCATATTTTACTGCAACAACTTGTAAAAGGAGTCCATATTCTGATTCTGGTGAAGCGACAGATTCCCTGAAAAAGTTCTCAGTGGAATACGTGCCAGGTTCACTAATTAATCTGTTTCCGATGATAACGTTTTCTGAATTAAGAGGTGCTTGGAGTGTACATGAAGTCATGAAATCAAATTGTTCCACGTTTTGCACGATGGGATGTGGAAACATATCGTCGGGTTCATAAACTGACATCATCCCAGTTCCCAATTCATATGTAGCATCTGTTTTAAACCGGATACCAAAGTTTTCGGAAACTTGGTTAAGAAATGTGTTCATTCCAAAAACATCGGTATGATCACCTATCAGATAGAGACCGCCTCCCCTTTCAACAAATTGTACAATTGACCAGATTTCTTCGTTTGAATAACTATTTGTTGGACATTTGAGAATCAAGATGTCATAATTTCCCAAGATTGCTGAGGTTAATGTGTTGTTGTTTCTCTCTACATGATAATAATAATTAAGCCATTCTGCCCATGAGTAGTAATTATATGTGGAAAGCATTCCGTACCATTCCTTGTCAAGTGCCCTTGTTGTATCCTCCCAATCGCTGTGATATTCATCTATCAATACCCTTCCACCTTTTTTAGTACCTGGATCTTGAAAGGCAAAGGCGCCAACCATTGAAAATACAAAGATAAAAATCATTATCATAGCTAAAACATGTTTTCTGTTTATTTTTAAATTTTTAAAGCAATCGCTATTAATTTTAGCATCTTTTAACGGCAGTATCTTCATTAGCAGTAATGCAAATGGGAGAAAGCTTAGTAGCATATACAATGGGTTCCAGAAAATATCTAGTTCTAATGTGCTTGTGTATAAATGTATAAAAGCAACGTATCTAAAAATAAGATATAAGAAACTAGCTATGAAAAATATAAGGATGTTCTGAAGGATTTTTCTTTTTCCATAAAATAAAATGAGTAGCAACAGCGCGCCAATAAGTATATTAAACCAGGTATAGAAACCCAGTTTTTCCCACGTAGTTGCAAAGGGATATGTTTGTTGAAATGTTTGGACAAAAACGATTCCATTGTTTACCG
>JAGLML010000146.1 GCA_023140035.1 Thermoplasmatales archaeon | reverse complement strand
AGGAGGTGCTAACTTGACATCTACATAAATTCAGTCAATTTGAATGCTAAACCATAATTCTAAAAACGTGATATCGCATACGGCTATTTGAAATATTTTTGTAGGCTAGAAAATGAAATCAATTCTAAAGTTATTCTCTGAGCACAGTACATTCATTCAACCAGATGCACTAAAATACATTTCATCTAAAGAAGATCCTAATGAATTTGCATCGTTCCTGATTAAAAGTCTTAAGGAATATCCTTTTATTTTAACAGTTGAAAATATAAAGTATATAGAAGAATCTGCCAAGATTAAAGAAATACCAAAGCTAGATGATAACCTATTGGACAAAAAAGAAGTACAAAACAAGATTCTTTCTGAAATATACAACAGCAACGTACTGATAGAAGAAATTCCAAATAATGACGAATATGATGACACAGACACAGAAGATCAGTTGGAATCGGATATCAAGGATATTGAAAAAAAAGTTCCTCAAACCTTAGAAATAACATCTGTGAAAGGATGGAAGCCACTATCAAAAGAGTATGAGTCTGAAATTGAAATATTGGAGGATGTAACAGGAAACAGTACCTGTGAAGGTACAACTCAAGATTTTGTAAAATTATTTAGATATAGATATAATGTTTTGCGCAAGATACTTCGTAACCAGAGAAGGGAAATGATAAATACTATTCCCATAAATCGAATCAAAAAAAGCTTGTCAGATGTTCAATTGGTTGGAATCGTAAAAAGTGTTAAAACTACAGTTAATGGGCATAGGCTAATTGAAATCGAGGATGAAACTGGCACCGCTATACTAATGGCTTTAAAAGATCACAAGGAAGTCAGTCAGCTGGCAAATGAAGTTGTTGTAGATGAGATTATAGGTGTAGTCGGTAAAATCAGTAAAAACGGTGATCTGATAATCGTTCAAAATATTGTTTTTCCAGACATAAAGCTACAACATGACAAAAATAGAGCAGAAGTTCCCGTATGTGTTGCATTTCTTTCTGATATCCATATGGGTAGTAATATGTTCATGGAAGATGAGTGGAATGCCTTTCTCAAATGGATAAATGGTAGCTTGGGCAACTCAAGACAAAAGGATGTAGCTAGTAAAATAAAATACCTGATTTTACCGGGGGATCTAGTTGATGGAATAGGTATCTACCCTAACCAAGAAAAAGAACTTTCGATAAGTAATATATACGAACAGTATGAAGCACTAGCTAAACAGTTGGAGTTTATCCCAGATCATATTTCAGTAGTTCTTCAGCCAGGCAACCACGATGCGGTTAGACCAGCAGAACCTCAGCCAACATTTGAAAAAGAAATTCGAGATCTTTTTTCAGGAAGGGAGTTTATATTTGTAGGCAATCCTTGCTATCTCTCTTTACATGGTGTAGAAATACTATCGTACCATGGCCAAAGCCTTCTAGACTTTTCAACGAATATTCAATATTTGAATTACAACGAACCTACCGAAGTGATGAAAGTCATGCTAAAAAAACGTCATCTAGCACCTGCGTATGGAGGCTATACACCACTTGCTCCTGAACACACTGATTATATGATAATCGACAAAGTTCCAGATATTTTTGTTACTGGTCATGTTCATATATCAAATATTGATAATTATCGAGGGGTAACATTAATAAATGCCTCAAGCTGGCAAGCACAGACTTCGTATCAAAAAATGCTAAACTTTATCCCTGACTCAGCAAAATTGCCTATAGTGAATCTTAAAACAGGAAATGCAACAACAATGGATTTCGACCAAAAAAATTCATGATTTCTAAATGTCAAAAATTATAAAATAACCCCTTTATTTCTTGTGGAACTTTTGCGATAATACAAAACTTTAAACACATTTTGTGTATTATAGAATTGTTTATTTTTAGAGTGAGAGAATATGGATGGGGATTTATCTAAAAATATTGCAGTTAGTTCAAGTATGCGTGAATATTTTAGCCAGTTGCAGAAAGAATTAGACAAATGTTATGATATTGCAAGCAATGCAAGAAAAAAAGGTCTCGATCCTGAATTTACCGTTGAGATACCACAAGCTCTAGATTTGGCTGCACGAGTTGAGCAACTTGTTGGGCCAAAGGAAATAGCTGCAAAAATTCGCCAGGCTACCAAAAAGATCGGCAATCGGGAGCTTGTTTCCTTAGAAATTGCCAGACAAATTGTTAATGGAAAAACCTACAAATTTAAAAAAGTTGAAGACGCCCTAAATCAAGCTATACGAACAGGACTCGCCATACTTACTGAGGGTGTTTTAGTTGCACCTTTGGAAGGTATAGCAGATGTAAAGTTAGGAACGAACAAAGATAGTACAAATTATGTGGATCTTTATTTCTCGGGTCCTATTAGAAGTGCAGGCGGTACTGGACAGGCTATGAGTGTTCTTATTGCCGATGTTGTCAGAAGAGAACTAAAAATCGAGAGATATATTCCAACATCGGGAGAGGTAGAGCGATATAAAGAAGAAATTCCCCTGTACAAAAGAGCTCAACATCTACAATATTTACCTTCAGTTGATGAAATAGATCTGGTGGCAACGAGTTGTCCCATATGCATCAATGGTGAAGGAACAGAAGATGTGGAGGTCACTGGATATAGAGATTTGCCCAGGGTTGGAACAAATCGCTTGAGAGGCGGTGCTTGTCTAGTTATAGCAGAAGGACTCTGTTTAAAAGCACCTAAAATTTTCAAGCACGTTAAAAAACTGAAACTCACGGGATGGGAGTTTCTTGATGCTTTTATAAACAAAGGTGACGAGAAAAATAAGGAAAACGGTGAAATTCCAATAATCGCTCCCTCATCCAAATATATCGGCGAGGTAATAGCAGGAAGGCCGGTTTTTTCTCATCCGTCTAAAAAGGGTGGATTTCGATTGCGATATGGGAGAGCCCGAACTGCAGGATTAGCATCTACAGCAATTAATCCCGCTGCTATGTACCTACTTGACGGTTTTATAACTGTTGGAACGCAAATGAAAACCGAACGTCCGGGTAAAGGTACAATAGGCACACCATGTGATCAAATAGAAGGCCCTATTGTATTACTACAAAATGGAGATTTAATTCAAATCAATAATGTAGAAAATGTTAGGAAAGATGTAAAAAAAATAATTGATCTTGGCGAGATTCTTATTCCATTTGGAGAATTCATTGAAAATAATGCCCTACTTCCTGATTCCTCCTATGTATACGAATGGTGGATTCAAGATCTTCAAAAATCAGTTGCTTGCCCACACTATGAACATACATTTGCTGGAATTAAAGAGGCAGATACAAATCTTCAGAAAAAGATCAATGAAGATTTTGGAAGAGAAGTTGATTTACAAAATCCATCTTACGAAGAGGCTTTTGATTTGGCAGAGAGATATTCTGTACCGCTTCACCCGAATTTCAATCTCTTTTGGCATGATATAGA
>JAGLML010000145.1 GCA_023140035.1 Thermoplasmatales archaeon | reverse complement strand
GTGCTTTCCACATTTTTGAGCAAGTCTAATAACAAAAGCAGAGAGTTCGTCTTCGTCATCGAATTGTATGTTACCTTTTAATGAACCGTATCTTCTATGATATAAAAATATTGATACACCAGAACCATCGCATGAGATGTCTTCAATATTTGAGTCTCTCATCAAAACTTCTAATTTATGGAATCCCAGGAATTGTTTCTCCAGAAAATAAAAAATTTTTTTCTTGGTTTGAGCATCTATTTCCACCATATAATCTTCAAGAATTTGCTCTATCTTTTCAATAAGATAATTTTTCTCACCTTTTTCTTCCAATTCCTTTGTATCTATGGAAAATCCAGTCAAAGTATCTCTTAGGAAATCCAAAAGTTGCGATTCCTTTTTAGATAATTCAACTTCAACTAAAATATATCGTTTATCGAGAGTTTCTTTTTCACGAATTATTTCAACATATGCAAATGGCTCGTGTAAAGGATAAAAATCAAGTTCATCCCAGGTACCTTCTGAATAACCCAAATTCTTTAATACCATAGACTTGAGCGTCTGTGCATCTTCTAACGGATGACTTTCCCCGCCAGAGATAACATCAGATCGAAGTTCCCAGGGAAACGTAGAAGGTTGTTTATACCGAACATCTAATTTATCAGAAGTTACATCACTACCTTTAAGGTGCTTTGTTTTTCCAAAGAAAGGATGCCTAAATTTCCCTCCTAAAGAAACCCCCGTCCTGTTAGGGGAGGGCAGATATTTTTTCTTACCCCTAAGTTCCTTTGATGATACAGCTGGTTTAGTTTCCTCTGTAACGGTTCTCTTTCCGGAAATCTTTGGAGCTCTTGCAAGACGTTTACTTGAAAAGAAGTTCTTCAGTTCACTTTTACTAATTATTTTTCTGCTTCTAATCCTCTCTAAAAGTTTTTCAAGATGCTTAGGTTGATCGAGCATATCTTTATGTGAACTAACTGATTCAACCGATGTAATATCATATAAACCTTTTTTACTCTCATCCACTTTGACTATATCTGCTGCTTTTATTTGTTGATCTAACCACCTAGCCTCTTCTGGACTTAGTTTCTCAAATGGTTCATCAAGATGATAATGAGATTTATCTTCGACAGAGGGGGTCAGTTCTTTTGTTGTTTTTTTAGATAAATTCTTTGTCTCTTTCTTCTTTTTGTCAATGCCAAAACGTTTTTTCAATTTAGCAAAAGTAAGTTTTTTTCCGGTTTTTGTCGTACTGCTACTTGCTTCAACAGATTTTTTGTTCAGTTTTTCTAATCTCACCTTTGATTTATCAGAATCTGTACCTTTTTCTTTTTTCCCAATTGACTTTTTTTTGTCCTTTACAAAATAAATCGATTCTTTTTTTCTGTTTTCAGGCGAAAAATTTTTAACCTCAAAACTTTCTAATTCAGTTTTATTTGAATGTTGTTTTTCATCTTTGTTAGATTCATCTTTAAAGATTAATTTACCTTTGTTCCCGAATAAGATTCTGTCTACAGCCCTTTCGATTTCTGAAATATTCTTGATTTTGGAGGAAGATAACGAGTTTTTATTCCCGACAATATCTTCTTTCAAAATATACCTCCTCTAGCTAGCTTATCCAGCATATGCATCCCATCATCCCACTTTTTTATAACGAAATAAACCTAACTTAAATTATTTACTACAATTGCAAACTTTTTAAGTGCATCTCATCTAGCATCTTTTGATATGGTTTATTTGTATTTATAACTTTCTTTATGTTCACCATATAATCGTAATTAGAATATCTCTATCGCGGTTTCCTCAACCTCAATAATGCAGCAAAAAGACCCAGGGCAAAAGGAATTACAATAATATAGTAAATTAAATCGATTCTTTTAAGATACAAGGTGAAATCAAATCCGTAAAAATACAATAATATCAGAGAAACTAGAACTATTGGTGCTAAAATAGCCAATATAAGCGGAAGAGCTTCTCTATTCATATTCCCTACGCCATCAGATCAATAAGCATTATTAACAAGTATTGGCTATTTTTATTTAATGGAAAAGTCAAACAAGATTCAGCGACTGGGCACAATATAAGAAAAATCTATAAAGCCTTATCTGTTACCGGCCTAAATAGGGAGCAGCCTTGACTCAGAAAATTAAAGTAATTATAATGGGTGCAGCAGGCAGAGATTTTCATAATTTTAACGTTTACTTTAGGGACAATGAAAAATATGAAGTTGTTGCATTTACTGCAACACAAATACCAGATATATCGGGCAGGAAATATCCATTAGAACTATCTGGTAAACTATATCCAAATGGAATAGCGATATATCCTGAGGGGAAATTGACTGAATTAATAAAAGAGAAAGAAATCGATGAGGTTGTTTTTGCTTATAGCGATATTCCGTATTCTTACGTTATGGGGAAATCTGCATTGGTAAATGCAGCGGGTGCTGATTTTGTATTACAGGGACCCAAGAGAACTATGCTCAAGTCTACAAAACCAGTTATAGCAGTGTGCGCAGTTAGAACTGGATGTGGAAAATCACAGGTCTCGCGGAGGATATTTGAAATATTAAAATCAAAGGGTCTTAAGGTCGCCTCCATAAGACACCCAATGCCATATGATAAGGATTTAAAAATACAGATATGCCAAAGGTTTGCAAGTTATGGGGATTTGGATGAGTACAACTGTACCATAGAAGAAAGAGAGGAATATGAACCATATATCGATATGGGTGGAGTGATCTATGCGGGCGTAGATTATGAAAAAATCCTTAGGGAAGCCGAGAAAGAAGCAGATGTAATTATCTGGGATGGAGGCAATAATGACTTTTCTTTTTATAAACCAGATCTATTGATAACAATTGCTGATCCGCATAGAGCAGGTCACGAAATATCCTATTATCCTGGAGAAATGAACGTTAGAGCTGCTGATATAGTCATAATAAACAAGGTGAATACGGCAAAAAAGGAAGATATAGAAACGGTTCGAAATAACATAAAAAATGTAAATCCCAAAGCAAAAATCATTGATGGTATCTCATCCATCAAGGCTGATGATAAAGAGATGATTGAAGGAAAAAAAGTGCTTGTTATAGAAGATGGCCCAACAGTCACTCATGGTGGTATGAAGTATGGTGCAGGTACTATTGCAGCTAAAGATAACAACGTAAAGGAAATTATTGATCCAAGAAGTTTCGCAGTTGGCTCAATCATAGAAATATTTGATAAATACACACACCTGACAGATGTTCTCCCAGCTATGGGATATGGCAGGAAACAGATAAATGAACTAGAGCAAACCATAAACAATGCTGATTGTGAGGTTGTTATAAGTGGTACTCCAATTGATCTCAATCGAGTACTCAAAGCAAACAAACCTATTGTACGGATAAGATACGGTGTTGGAGAAGAAACCTCAAGAAAACTAGAGAGCATAATTGAAGATTTTTTAAAAACAAATAATTTACTTTAAGGTTTTTCCCGTAAGTACAAACTG
>JAGLML010000144.1 GCA_023140035.1 Thermoplasmatales archaeon | reverse complement strand
TTGGATTCTGGCCTATTCCAGGACACAATAACCGGCTGATTAGCTGGTTTATTAGTCGACCTTACAAAAGCTGTATGAACTATGGCTACATGTATTATACAGTAGATTATTCAGATGGCTCACGTGGAATACCAGATTTAGATGATTGGAGCAGAATGGATCTTGCATATTTCGAAAGAGAGTGGAATTAGAGCTAAACTAAATTTCAAATTTATGACCAATATAGCTTTGATGGCATGTTAAAGTCCATTTTTGCTCCTTAGTCAAAAACAACAAGAGGAGAATTTTTACCAGAAGAATCTGTTGCAGAAGGTAGTATTTATATATCATACTGTCCTATAGTATTATGAAAGGGGAGAAAAGTAAGATATGAAAAAGAAAATACTCGGTGTTTTTGTATGTATGCTGTTGATTGCGACTGTCTTACCCGTAGTTAGTTCTACAGATAAAAATGATGGTAGTCGGATGTCTGATGAGAGCTATGATGATTGTGGATGTGGCACCAGATTTCCTGTTAAAATTAATTCACTTGTCTCATTAGATCCAAATTATGTTTCTTCAAAGCCAACAATTATGGATACTCCTCATTATTTTAGTTGGAAGGATTTTGGTGGACAGGATTGGACTACGTCTGCAAAACACCAATTAATTCCAAACCCTTGTGGTAGCTGTTGGATTTTTGCAGCACTTGGCACTCTTGAGAGTATTATAAATCTCAGAGAAGGAAGTGCAATATTAGATCCTGATCTCTCCGAACAGTACGTGCTTTCCTGTCTTCCAGATGCTGCATATACACCAGGAAATGGTTGCAACGGCGGTTATCCATATGATGCCTTTCGATATATAGAGGATACTTCGTCTGCAGGGAATAATTGTAATGGTATAATCCTTGAGTCCTGCTTCCCATATCAAGCAGATGATGATGTTCCATGCTCTGATAAATGTCCAGATTGGGCGGATTTTCTTATTCCCATCTCAGATTGGGGATATTGGATTCCTAATGGAAGGCCTAGAGATAGAAAAGCAATAAAAACCCAGATTATGGAAACAGGCCCAGTTGCTGCATGTATGTTGTGGAATAATAAAATATGGGACTGGGGAGAGGTACATCATGACCCTGATGATTATTATCCTTATGATTTTGGCGGTTCTGAACATGATGTTGTCATTGTCGGGTGGAAAGATGATCCATCTATATGTCATGGTGGTTATTGGATATGTAAAAACAGCTTAGGGCCAAATTGGGGATATGAAGGATTCTTTAACATCGAATATGGGAGTCTCAAGATAGATAGAATTTATATTGTATGGGTTGACTATGATCCTGAGAGTTTTGATTGGCCGGATGATCCCAATCCACCAGATGCACCATCGATAGATGGTCCAACAACTGGAAAAGCAAGTACAGAGTATGAATACACCTTCAGTTCAACAGACCCTAATGAATTAGATGTCTGCTATTACATCAACTGGGGCGATGGTACTTCAGAAGAATGGATTGGACCGTATGCCTCCGATACAGATATTAAGGTAAATCATACATGGATTAAACAAGGAAAATATACAGTCATGGCTATGGCTATGAATACCAACGATTTAATTAGTCCATGGGGAACATTGGAAGTTACTATGCCGTTGAACCAGCAATCACAGAACTGGTGGTTTTTGCAGTTCTTGCAGAATCATCCACGGATGTTTCCAATTTTCGGGCATCTGTTGGGATTATAAAATTAGAGAACCGGTATTATTGGATGAAAAAACCAGTTTTTTTTGCGTAAATAAAATTTTAAAGTACTATTACATTTATCGAGTAAAGAATATGGAAAAGATGCCATGACAAAATTTAGAGGATTTATCGCTATTGATGTCAATGCAACGCCAAATGTTCTGAAGTTTCTAAAAGATATAACCAACTCAAATGCTGATGTAAAACTTGTAGAACCGCAAAACATTCACATTACACTCAAATTCCTTGGAGAAGTAGAAGAAGTTAATATAGATGACATTGAACAAATTATAAAAGGTTCAGTTAAAGAAATAGAACCTTTTACAATAAAACTGAGTGGAACTGGTGTATTTCCAAATCAAAACTATATTAGAGTTATTTGGATTGGAATAAAAGATGCAGAGATAATAGAAACAATTTCAAGAAGCATTGATGAAAGACTTTCGCAACTGGGTTTCAAAAGAGAAAAAAGAGGTTTTTCAGCTCATCTTACGATAGGCCGTGTAAAAACAGCAAAAAACAAGCAGCTTTTATTAAAAGCAATAGAAGACTACAAAGATTCTGAGTTCAGTACTCAGGAAATAAACTCCATAAAACTGAAGAAAAGTGACCTAACCCCAAAAGGACCTATTTACACGACTCTAAGAGAAGTAAAATTATAATCGGTGGTGAATGCGATAGAAAACTGGTTTTTAATTGTAGGATCACTAAATTTCATACTATTCATTGTTAGCTTGTTTTTATTCATGCCAAAAAAGATTTTTAAAACAACACCTTCAGAATACTATCAGATTTTTGTTTCTCATCTTAAGTATATTATAATTATTGTAGGAGTTGTTGTTTTTCATCTTGTTGAGGTAAATATATTAGATTCGTATTTTACAAATCTGGTAGGTATTGACTTTGCAAGTAACATTCAAATGATAGAAAACGGAGTTGTCTATTGGTTTTCCCAGAATTGGACATTATCTCTTGTTTATTTTTTTGTTTTAATGTATATCGTAGTCTATCCATTTACATTATGGTTCTCACCACTATACTTCTTGTTTACAGACGACAAAAAGGCAATGAAGTCGTTTGCTTATGGTTTGTTATTAATGTATTCTATAGCTTTGCCGTTCTATCTTTTTTTCCCAGTAACAAATGTGTACACATTCTATGGAATTGAATCTGCACTTGAAACAGTCGTTCCCAATGTTGAACAATTTTTCTATTCAACAACTACATATAATAACTGTTTTCCATCGCTTCATGTGGCAATGACCCTTCTCATTGCAAAATCAGTATCATTTACAAAAAACAAAAAATATACATACTTTGCATATTTCTGCGCAATTTCAGTCATTTTATCGGTTATCTATTTAGCTATTCATTGGATAACAGATGTGATATGTGGCGTTATACTGGCATTTTCGGTATTCTACTTACAGAAGCGTTTCATAAAGGAGGAATAAATGATAAAAGGCTCTGAGAATATTGAAAAACAGGTATTGGAAAAAGTTACCCCTTCCTCCAAAGAAAGAAAAGAATTGGAAAATGTAATAAAACAACTTAAAGTAGAAGTTAAAAAGGAGATAGAAAAAAGCAAGTTGCAGATGTCAATTGAACTAGTGGGATCGACAGCAAAAGAAACATATCTCAAAGATAGTGTAGATATTGATTTATTTCTTTTATTTCCGACAACAGTTCCTCGAAGGCAATTGCAAGAAACTGGCCTTTCAATAGGCAGATCTATTCTTAAAAATCAAGAAGAGTGTTTTGCCGA
>JAGLML010000143.1 GCA_023140035.1 Thermoplasmatales archaeon | reverse complement strand
AGGTTCAAGTAGAAGAAGTGATTTTTCCAGTTGAAAAAAACAATTTCACTAACCCGAATATTGATCAGATTAAGGATTTTTTTATGTCAGAATAAAAGCAGAAGATAGGATTTATTAACCAAATAACTATACCATCTGTCAAAGGGGGTCAAACTTTTGGTAAAATTCCTAATATTTCCTTACTTTTCTTCCTTCAAATTGACCCCTTTTACAATACCCTTCCGTATAGCTATTTTTCAGAAGTGATGGAAGCAGAATTATTGTTATAGGTGTTGCAATAACTATGTTTATGGGGAAAAATTTAAATAATATTTGAAACTATAAATAATGTGTAGGAAAGGAGGAAGGGCTTTCTTATCCAAATCATTCATATTATAATCCCCAATAATTACCCCTTCCTTCCATTTTTTTGCAAAATGTAAAAGCATTAATTTCCCTTCTGTAGAATATCTATGATAATGCTTAGGAATGTAGGTTTTAGATTGTTTCCAAAGGTTGAGTATATGAAATAAACAAACACATGATTATTTACAGAGTATTATTTTTTCTTGGAATGCTTTTAGAAGAATTCACCTTTTACCGGTAGCATTGCCTCAATTTCTTCCTTTTTCACTAATATATAGAGAATCAACATTGAGGCGATATAACCTATTAACAAAATCAAGAGAATCACCCAAAATGGAAAAACCATATCGCTCCTCGATAACTCACTCACTTTTTGGATTATCATGTGCCAATATTTATAAAGCAAATAACCCGTTGTTCCCCAGGCGATTGTTGGAATTATTATTATCAATAAAAGATTTTTCAATTCTCTGTGCATCCACTTTTGTAATTCTCTTATTGTATTTTAACATTTTTGTAGGTTTCTGCTTAGAACCATGGGTTTTCGATGTAAACACTAGGGTAACAGGGTAAAGTAGGGGAGTAAAGATTTTAAAAAGAATTGGATGTTTCGGAATAGTAATTCAGAGGAAAAGAAATATGCCAAAAAGCAGTAAAAAACAAATCAATGAAGATGATAAGAAGCTCCTAAAAGTACTTCAGGCAAATTCTGGAGATAACATTGAAAATATAGCGAAAAAATGTGGTTTTTCCAGACAGAAGGTATGGAGAATCAAAAAAAGATTGGAAAAAAACAAAACAATCTGGGGATACCCTGTAGTAGTAGATGATGAAAAATTCGATGTAACACGATATATAATGCTTGTTAAAAGGTCTTCTAAACCAATAGGTGATGCAATCAATAAGATGATTAACCCAACCTTTCAAAAGAAAGGTGAGGAAATTGGAGTTGATATTATATCTGGTGGTTATCTTCATGGTAGGTATGATTGGGTGATCATTTTCACGGCTAAAGATATTAAAAATGCGAAAAAATTAGGTGAAAGCCTAGCTAGAGAATACCCACAAATGATAAGTGAAGTTGAAATCATGGAGTATGTTTTCACATTTAAAGAAGGTGGAATAGAAAACCCCGAAATGAAGAAAATGCTAGAATTTTTTTAACGTTGTGAAATTGTACATCTACTTCCGTATATGGTTTGTGTGAACTCACACAAAAAGGATACCTTTATTAACAAAAGAGCTATAATAACTGTGGGGTAAGGGGAGGTAAACAAAAGAAAGGATATTGAGGGCAACCGACTTTCATAGTTATCTCCTTTCACCTCTTTGCCTCTTCTCCTTATTGATGTTGCAACGGTTGCATCATTATCTATATATTCATCTGCGAAAAAGGGACTTAAAACCAGTATACAATGCACTGTTTAACTAGGAAGGGAATGAGTGCATCAACATATGGATTAGAGGATTACCTATCGAATTCTTGTCCATCCCTCCTAGCTACCTTTTTATCCTCCACCAAACCCCAGATTGGTTTTATAAAGGAAAAGATGTTATTAAATATAAGATAAAATATATTTAAATTTGAAAAGAGGTAGAATAATGAAGAAAAGAATAATACTGTTTGTATCTGTTGCTATTGTTTTGCTGATAGTTTTCCCTATTCACGCAGTAGAAGTATGCAACGTGCCACCGCCAGATGAACCAGGCCCATATCATGTCGGCCACTATAGGGTATGCTTCACTGTGCCGCCATATGGTCGTTATTGGGCAACGATACGATATCCTGCTATACGTGACGGGTGGTTTGCCCCAAAAGATGTCTCTGGGGCTCCTTACCCAGGTATTGTCGTTGCAAACGGGTTCGCTGGTTCTGAGTGGAATATAAAATGGATTCCGAAGCATCTTGCCTCTCATGGCTATGTGGCGATATGCTTTACACCACCTCACAAACTATCAGGTGATACAACACAGTGGGCTTATGGTTTTCGTGGAGGTATCGAAAAGCTGAAATCTCAGAATAGTTTGTGGTTTTCACCAATATATGATCTTCTGGACATTGAAACTTTTGGCGGAATCGGTCTCTCTATGGGTGGAGGAGGATGCATAGAAGCTACAGGAGCTAATAATTCAGAGATTGACGCAGCTGTTCCCCTGGCACCAGCAGGTTCGGATTCTGCTAAGGAGGCAGCTCAGAACATCACAGCGCCAACTCAACTTCAGGTTGGAACTAATGATGGCATGGTCCCTCCTGAGCATGTTTTACCTTTCTACTCTGATTTCATACCAGACACATCGGTCAAAGAGTACTTGTCGATTACTGGTGGTAACCATATTGGTTTTATTGACGAATTTGTCGCTAAGTTTGCTGAATGGTTTGGCATAGACAATCCACGTGGCATTGAATTCGAAGAGCAGCGGCGCATATCCAGCAAGTATTTCACAGCCTGGTTTCAGTATCACTTGAAGGGCCTTACCGAGTATTTTACCTATATTTTTGGAGATGAGGCCCAGAATGATTTAGATGCAGGAATTCTATCCGATTTAAGGTTCAATATCCCTTAAGAAGATTTATTACTTGAGTTCGAAGAGATAAAATGAAAGAAAGATGCTCTATTTGTGGAAAGGCTTTGGGGAAGAAAAAGCAAAAACCGTGATACGTGATATAACCAAAGTTTTTGTTGATTTAGGTATTCCTGCTCGTGCTGTGGAAGTAATTGTTCATGAAATCCCAAAATCCCACTGGGGAATTGGTGGGGAACCAGCATCAGAAAAGTTCAAAACAGACTAGGATTGGTTTTTTAAAGCGATTGGTGTTTATGGAACTGTCAATGAGGGGTGATAGAATGACAACTTTTGGACAACGTGTCAAAAAGGCGTGGAAAAATATCAATGAGATAAAGCCGAAAAAAGAAGAAAAATCGGAGGAAAAATAACCCGTTTTTAAATTCCCTTTTTATCCTCCCCAAAAACCAGGCGTGGTTTTTTAAAGCTTGAGAGGTTATGAAATTGTAGGTAGTTGCGGAGGGAAAATGGGTAGGATTGGAACGAGATATAAAGAAGTAATTGAGTTATTTGATGAAAAAACAGGGGAAGTAGTAAGATTAATGCGTTTCCGTAACCCAATAGAATTTGACGAATTTTTAAAAGGTTTC
>JAGLML010000142.1 GCA_023140035.1 Thermoplasmatales archaeon | reverse complement strand
AGTATACAACAAATGCATACGAAGCTATAGAGACAGTCTTGCGCATCTTCCTTCCTCCAAGAATGTAGAGACCCGCTGCAACCCCTCCAAGCATTGCTAATATGTTTCCTTCTAATGAATCTAGTGCGAATGAACCTAGTCCATAGTTGCCTATGACTAGTATGCTAACCCCTGTTACTGATAAAATTATACCAACTGTGTTAATGATAGAAAGTCTCTCCTTAAAGAAGTAATGCGAAATCGGTCCTACAAGAACTGGATGAGCGGTAACCAACAACACTGAACTTGCTATAGATGTTAGTTCAAGAGAAGTGATCCAAAGTGCAAAATGCGCAGCAAGAATTACTCCAATACCAACCATAATGATCAACGTCGAACTTGGTAGATTCCTAAGTTCATTCCTAGTTTTTTTATGTAAGATGACAAAAGGCAGAATTAGTAACGTTGTAAACAACAACCGGTAAAACGCTATGGACAAAGGATGTGTACCGTATACATCTATTAAAGTTTCGATAAATATAGCTGCAAATGAAACCGCAACGATTGAAATGCAAAGAGCTGCATACGGTTTTATCATGTTAAAGCTAGTAATATAAAATCATACTATTTGACTTTCTGTTATAGTTCAAGGATTATAATTAACAGTTGGATATCATTCTCTAGCCAAGATATTTTTTTCTCCATCGTAAAGCATATACCTACTTTCATGCTTACTGATTATCATGTCTCAGCCGGCAGTTTTTGGATTTTATGGCAGTTCAAATACAGGAAAAACCACACTTATTGTAAAAATAATTGAAAAACTCACTAAGGAAGGATACAAAGTAGCAACAATTAAAAAGACTGACAAGAAAATAGACATTGACAAAAAGGATAAAGATACCTGGAAGCATGGTCAAGCAGGAGCCAGGCTCGTTGTTTTGTCCTCATCTCATGAAACTGATTTTATTGTTAAAGAAAATATGAAAATCGATGATATCATTCAAAACATTTCAGAGATGGGATATTATGATGCCATCATCGTTGAAGGTGCCCGCGATTCCAGTATTCCCAAAATAAGATTGGGAGATATGGAAGAAAGAGATAATACAATTGGCTATTATCAAGATAATTTTGAAGAGATTTTCAAGTTAATAAAAAAAGAGATTGATAAAAAAACAGTTTTTGATAATCAAGATATCGGCTTAAGGGTAAATAAGAAAATTGTGCCCCTTTCGGAGTTTCCTGCAGATATTATTAAAAATGGTATTCTTGGCATGCTAAAATCGTTAAAAGGCATCGATAAAATTGACGAAGTAGAAATCCGTTTCAAAAACTAATATTTTTAAATTAACTATAGGGCACCTGTTACATTTATAATGAGTAAAAGCAGAACAATTGATGATATTATGCGTATACTGAGTATACCCTCTGCTATCTCTCTTCTATTTCGCAAATCAATTTTTTTAACGAACATAAAAGTCATATCTACATATATACCAGATTATGCATCTGCAAAAAAGGTATATAAAATGTTTTTTGGTTACTCTACCTACGGCTAGGAGAAACAGCTACTAAGAAAATATGGGATGCAAATTAGAGAATACGCTCGCTCGATTGAAAAGCAATTCCCTTTTACAAAGACCCTGCCTAGTTTGACAGAACAGACGAGGAGATAAAAAATGTTCAAATTGGATGGAATGCGAAATATTGAGGATGATAAATTCTTTGAGTTATGGACAAAAAAACTTGGAGAGGAATTGCCTAACTTTTGGAACGATTTTTTAAAGTAGCTAGCATTGAAATTAAAACTTATATTCAAAATACTATTCTAATTTTGATTTAATAAATTCTAGTTAAATGTTTTATATAGATATACTATTTCTTAGTTCAATGAAGTATAAGAATCCAAGTATCACCGCCGATGGAATTCTAATAAAAAATCAGCAGATTCTTCTTATTCAAAGAAAAAGTCAGCCATTTAAGGGAAAATGGGCTTTACCTGGCGGTTTTGTAGAATATGGAGAAAAAACAGAAGATACAGTAATTAGGGAAGTATTGGAGGAAACTGGTTTGAAAACGAAGATAAATCAACTTGCAGGAGTTTATTCTGATCCAGGCAGAGATCCCAGAGGACATACTATAACTATTGCATATATTTTAGATATAATTGGTGGCGAGTTAGTAGCAGGTGATGATGCTTCTAATGTAAATTTTTTTAACGTGAATAAATTACCTAACTTATCATTTGATCATAGCAAAATAATTAATGAAGCTTTGCAGGGGTTTTATCGTGGTGTTTTGTCCAAAATGTAAATCATTGATGTTCCCAAAAGGCGATATTTTTGTCTGTGGTAAATGCGGATTTGAGAAGAAGAGGGCAGGAAGTGCTGTAGTTGTAGAAAAACAGACTGAAAAAGAAATAGTACTATTGGAGAAGAAAATAGATATTCTCCCAAAAACACGTGTTGAGTGTCCGAAATGTGGACATAATGAGGCTTTTTGGGTTCTCAGACAAACCAGAAGCAGTGACGAGCCTGAAACAAGAATTTTTACGTGTACAAAATGTGAACATCGATGGAGAGCTTATTAGAAAATTTATTATTGTCTTCATATCGGGTTTGGCAAAAAATGTATGCAACCAAGGACTACTGTTATTACCTATTTTAATTGGCAACATAAATATAGAAAATTATATAAATGACACAAAACAATTCTCAATAGTAAAAAGAGAAAAGCTTAAAGAGGTCGTTAAAAATGTTAAAAAACAAAGCAATACTTGCAGTAGGAGTAACGTTTCTATTTTTAGCGTTATCTATGACTCCAGCTTCTGCAAATGCTACATCTAAAAAAATTGGATTGTGTGAGCAAGAATCCAATGCAGTCGGTAGATTGTTTGATGAAATCGAATTGGCGGCATGTAATGCACATAATTATCAGGAATTTTTAGAACGTATCAGAGATCTTTTCAAAAATAAAGAATTTGAGGCTTTCCCAATTTTAAAAGTTATTCTGGATAAAATAGTTACTTGGGTGACTAAAGAAAGAGACTATTATTTCGGTAAAAACATAAATGCCTTACTTGAAAGATTTAATTTAGGGATATTAAAAGATTCTTCTAAATATTATTTTGTATTTAGCTATGGATCCTACAACAGATGGAACCCGCGCAAAGAAAATGAAATAAGACTGTTCAAACAGGGATTTGAGTTCTGGCGTTATTCAGGTAAATCAAAAATATTCAAAGGGAGAACATTGATCTTAGAGAGACATCCTTTTGGCATAAAACAGCGAGTAATTGGATCACAGATAGGAGTAATGACAGGTTTCAGAGGATTACACATTGATTGGGAGAGCAAACTTACGGGGACTGCATACAACCTATTTATGGGACGTGCGAACAGAATCAGAGCATTTGATACAACTCCTTTTTCAGACTAATCTGATTTTTTGCCCCCCCCCCATTTTTTCCATTTTTGATCAAAAGATTTATTGTTTTTATTTCGTCAGATAGATTTGAGACAAGA
>JAGLML010000141.1 GCA_023140035.1 Thermoplasmatales archaeon | reverse complement strand
ATTGCCTCTGCTAATTTCCCAATAGGAAATGAAAGCAAGCTTGGAAACGGTGGATTATATCTTGCTGAAGAGATGGCAGAATATCTGATTGAAAATTGTAACTACGCCACTTCAAACATCATTATTTTATTTGATGATGGGTGGATTAGAGAAGACAATGGCTATGGCGAAAAGCTAGAGACTTTACAGGAACGCAGCCATGATTATGATATTACCTACGGCGGCGCTACTAAAAACAACGTTGTAAGCTCTTTTGATCACTTAATAAACGAATCAAATAAATATAGAGATAGTGAGGTGTTCATATGGATTTTCAACCATGGTTATGGCGATTTGAACAATTTGCTTACTGGTGGCAAACTTTTTGAAAGAAGTCAGATTTTTCTTTGGGACGATATGATCAATGATAAGGAGCTAGGAAATATCTTAGGTCCTTTAAAATCAACAAAAGTTTCTATAATTGTTGATGCATGTTTTTGCGGTGGTTTTGCAGATAAAACCGTCCTTAATCTGCCTACTTCTTTAATGCTTAGATCTGGCATTCCCCGTCCTGGAAGAATAGTTATTTCAGGAGCAAGTAAATTTAGAAAAGGGTTTGCAAGCACATCACAAGGTCCGTTGTTTTCTTTGCTTTGGTTTGAGGGATTAAAAACGGGTAAAGCAGACGGATTCAAACCAGGGTTATTGAAAATAGGGAGATCAACAAATCTTAATATTTTCAAAGATGGAAAGGTCTCTGTTGAAGAAGCATTCTACTATGCCCGCTATATGCTTCGAACTGATAAAAATTTCAAGGAATTCAAATCTATGCAACCCCAGATTACTGATAGATATCCCCTTCGTGGTCGCCTCTTAAGTCACAGGGAAATGTTTCTTGGAGAAGATTAATAAGTGCATATTCCATGAAAAGTTGGAATGAAGAAAGAGGCTAGATTTTGGGAGTCTACTGGCAATAATAATGTCCAATGTTTTCTCTGCCCACATAATTGCAAAATAAATGTAGACAAAAGAGGTATTTGCGGAGTACGTAGGAATGAAGGGGGTAAACTATACTCCTTGATTTATAGTTCTTGTTCCTCAGTGGCAGAAGATCCTATCGAAAAAAAACCTTTATATCATTTTTATCCGGGTTCAACTGCTCTTTCATTAGGTTCGGTAGGTTGTAATCTTAGATGCGATCATTGTCAAAACTATGGGATTTCTAGAGCTCTTCCAGAGGACATATTTTTGAACGAGATTTCTCCCCAGGCAGCAGTAGACCTAGCCAAAAAGCATGGGTGTAGGGGTATTGCTTGGACATATAACGAGCCCACAATTTGGCATGAATACACCTTCGATTCTGCAAAACTGACAAAAGAGGCAGGGCTCTACACCGTGTATGTAACTAATGGATATATTAATGAAGAACCTCTTAAGGAGATATCTCCCTATTTAGATGCTATGAATATTGATGTTAAGGCATTCCATGAAGATTTTTATAAAAAAATATGTAAAGCTCGGTTGGAACCGGTTTTAAATACATGTGAAATTGCAAAAAACTTAGGCATTCATATTGAAGTGACCTATCTTGTTATATCAGGAATTAATGATTCTTTAGATGAAATTAGAAAATTTTGTAGATGGGTTGTTGAGAAGTTAGGTGAAGATACACCGGTTCATTTTTCACGTTTTCATCCAGATTATAAGATGACAGACGTGCCAGCAACTCTAACTAATACATTATTGAAAATCTATGAAATTTCAAAAGATGTTGGGATCCTATTTCCTTATATTGGCAATGTCCCCCATGGAGAATATGAAAATACCTTCTGTCCATCCTGTGGTAACGGAATTGTTGAACGCTATGGTTTTACAGCAAATAAGATTGGCTTAAAAAACGGCAGATGTAAGCAATGCGGTACAAATATTCCTATTGTTACTGACTGATATAAGAACGATTATTTTTACTAATTAAAAGTATTATAAATATATAAAACAAAGGAAAAATTTAATAAAGGCAGAAACATACTTATAAGTACAAAAAAATAAAAACTATTAGAGTCACAATACTTGGTAACAAAAGGTGGTCATATGATAAACCTAAAAAAGAATGACAAATTAATTGTCATTATTGCAGTTGCTGTGATAATTATTGCTGCAATTGGAATTGCGGCATATAGCTCCCCAGATACAAAAATCAATGGACTTCTGGGGACCGGTGGAAATATGTACACAGTTACCTGGGAAGAAAAAACCGGTTCTTCTATCATTTCAGAATTTGCCGGTAAAAATGCTCCTTACAGTGAATCCTACATCATTTCTGCACCAACTGGGAGTGTTTGTGTTTTAACGAATGTTGATTTTCAAATTACTTGGCAGGATGACAAGACCATTGGCATAATATTTAAAAGAGGCTTAGATACTTTAACCGCAGAAATCACCTCTATGGATGGTGAGTCTCAACCATATGAGGGGAAGGGCGGTGGAAACAAAACATTATCATTCAGAGTCAATGATATGCCTTATTCTGATTCTATAGAAGCAGAGGACGTTAATGAAGCAGAGCAAATAGTTTATAATATGTTTACCGGTCAGGATACTACTTCCTTTGATGTTACAGTCAGGGTAAAAACAGGAGAACCGCTTCGTAGGCCTTTGAAGTATTTCTCTGACAAGGGAAACGATTTTGAGATTAAGGTAACCTATGAGTACTACTACGCTTCTTTAACGGAAGAAGGGACAGAAGGAACTGGGTCAGACGGGGGCGACGGCTCTTTTGATGATTTAAAAGAGGAAGAATATGTACCGCCTTTCTTATCTATGATAATTGGAACTGGGTGTGGCAGATACATCTAAATTAAAGTTTAAAACGGAGAATAGCAGCGACACCACCTATCCCCTCAAATTTTTTCCCTGCTTCATGCATTGTATTTATTATGGTAAATTTACTGTTTGTTTTTCTTGCTAGTTTTAAGAGTTTTTCTCCGTTTTCACTCCTAATTAAAATATCAGAGATAAGAAGTCTTTCTACCGCTCCTTTACTTAAAGCATCTTTAACTTCATTCTCACCATAAGTTGCTAACCCATCTTTTTTTATTTCTTCAAAAAGTTTTTCGATGAACTGCGTCTCAAGTGACACTCGATTATTCTTAGTTATTTGCTCCACAATACCTGTCTTTAATGCCTCGTGTATACCATTCATGCCTGATTGTCCTGTTCCATGGCTTATACAATTTTCAAATAGTTCAGGCTCCTTCGTTTTGCCATATTTTACAAGATGTTCTCTGGTAAAGCCAGAGCCAAGGATAATTAGGGGGGACTCCTTTTTCTTATAAGTCTTTAAAACAGATATTATTTCGCCATGATATTCGTGCTCATTTTCTTTACTTTCATACATTTTTCCAGATCTCTTAGAATCTATATCGGTGATGAATTGTATACCGCTTTGGCGGAGGATTGCAACAGTAGCTTGATCCTCATCCAGAGACACAAAAATCAGAATAGATTGCAATCGTTGTTTTACCGCCTCG
>JAGLML010000140.1 GCA_023140035.1 Thermoplasmatales archaeon | reverse complement strand
GCTATACCAATACATATTATAGAAGTACCAGAAGTGCCACAGTTCCAAACTTCGCCAATTATTTTTATTTTTTCATTTCTATTAATGTCTATACCATCATAAATCATGTACATTGTCTTATGTTTTTTTAGTAGAGTTCTCTCTCCCGTAAGTTTAGTACTTTCGTTCAATTGTATACTATCTTGAAATGTTTCTTCTATAGTTTCTATTGTTTTCTTTTGGAGCTCTTCTTCATCGGTTAATATCAATGTTTTAATGGTTGTAACTGTGAGAGATGCAGGATATTTACCGTTTATTTCATACACTGAGCCACACCATTTTTCTAATCCTAAAAATTGTGAGCCAGTATTTCTTAGAGCTAAGTTCTCATGCCACCCATCGGTAATTACTAAGTCCGGAATATATGAACAACTTATATTTACACATCCAGAAAAAGCTACTAGCAATACAAGCATCAGTGCAATTGTCATCCATATATGTTTTTTATTCTCTCTAGCAATCATCTCGATACTTCTTTTAATCACGATATCTCTACTTTAAGTTAACGACATTAAAAAATGAAATGGAATGGGAGAATGAGATTTTTATATCCCCGCTTCTTTCTTCAGCAGTTTTGCCTTATCTATTTTCTCCCAAGTAAAATCAGGGTCATCTCTACCAAAGTGACCGTATGCTGCAGTTTTCTTAAATATGGGTCTTTTTAGATCGAGTACCGCAATGATGTCACTTGGTTTGGTTGGGAAAAACTCTCGTACAAGTGTTCCAATCTTATCAAGAGGGATTTTATTGGTTCCAAAACAATCGATATTAATAGAGACCGGCTCAGATACCCCAATTGCATAGGCAAACTGAATTTCACATTTGTCTGCAATTCCTGAAGCAACGATATTTTTTGCTATATAACGTGTAACATATGCTGCACTTCTGTCCACCTTTGTCGGATCCTTTCCAGAAAATGCTCCACCTCCATGTCTTCCTACGCCACCGTAGGTATCTACAATAATCTTTCTACCAGTAAGTCCTGCATCTGCATAGGGTCCACCTCGGATAAAGGCACCTGTTGGGTTTACAAGAAATGTCGTATCCTTGTCAATCCACTCTTTACAAATTGGTTTAATAATTTTTTCAATAACGTCTTTTTTTATCCTTTCGTGAGCTATCCCACTGTCATGTTGTGTTGATATAACAATTGCATCGGCTCGTAAGGGTTTACCATTTTTATCATATTCAATGGAAACCTGTGTTTTCCCATCAGGCCTCAGATATGAAATACTACTATTTTTTCTCACTTCTGAAAGTTTTTTTGCAAGTTTGTGAGCAAGTGAAATGGGTAAAGGCATCAATTCTTTGGTCTCGTTGCAGGCATATCCATACATCATTCCCTGATCCCCAGCTCCTTGTTCTCTATGTAAGCCTTTGCCTTCAGAAACTCCTTGGGATATGTCTGGACTTTGCTCTGTAATTTGGACCCATACCGAGCAAGTTTCCCATTCAATACCGTATTCTGATTTTGTGTAACCTATTCCTTTTATAGTATCTCTTACAACACGAGGAATGTCGATATATGCATCTGTAGTCATTTCTCCAAAAACCATTACTCCACCGTTTTTTGTTGCAGTCTCCAGTGCGACCCTAGAATATTTATCTTGTCTTAATGCCTCATCAAGAATAGCATCTGATATAAGGTCACACATCTTATCTGGGTGCCCCTCGGTTACTGATTCTGAGCTTATGATAATCTTTCTTTTTACCATAACATCACCAAGTTAATTATCTCCCACATTATGAGAAACCTGAAAACTTAAACTTACTTATTAACTTTATTAAAAAAGAGAAAAATATTAATTTAAAAAATAAAAATAGAGTTAATTATCTGTTTATCTTTCTAGTGGTCCAAATATCCTCTTCTAATAAGTCGTATATATCATCATCAGATACATTTCTCGGTTGTTTTTTATCGATGATATAACTTCTAATCCCATTCTCTTCTTTTGAGTATCTTGTGATAATATCTTTTTTTAGCCGCCAGTAGTGTGTTCGCCATTCTCTCCCATCATACAGTGTCGTTTCTTCTCTTTCGGTTGTAAGCATTCCTTCTTCTTCTAAGATGTAAAACAGCTGTCTATCTTCTGGGTCTAGTACATTGTCGATAACACGATCGTCAAACCCAAAAATATCCATTACAAATCCAGCATCTCTCCGTGCTTCTTCTATATTTATGCCCACTCTATTTGCGATAGCCTTTGATAAATCATCAAGTGTTATAATGCTCATAAAATTCCGTTCCTTTATCTCTCTTAATCCTTCTTCAAATTTTTTTTCTCTTTATATGGGTACGAACTAGTATATATAATTTTCTATAAAAGTTCACTTCTTCGTTTTATTTTGGGCAAATTACAACAAAAATTGAGAAAATTTTTATATTTCGCTAAGCTTTTTAAAATCAGAAATATAATCGTGTATTTATAAAATTTATTTTAATAGTATAAAAAAATTTATATACCCTTACTCCTTATTCATCCTCAAGAATGGGGGAGTCAAAAACCTTTTTTACATCTCTCCTCACCACCTTCGATCTTCCCCATTCTCTCCTTATAAATCTTAATTAAATAATATTTCTTCAGCTTTTTTTGATACAGCCTCTCTGTATCTCTCATCGGTTATGATCATAACAATCCAATCGGGGGTAATCCGTGATCTAATGGCTTTAGCTATCGGAGTAAAATCATCCAGCTTTTTAACCTCGTTTCTATCAATAACAGATATATCTGTCTTGTCTATCCTTGGTTCTGCTTTAAGTAGCTCGAGACGTGGTATATCTATTATTAAATGCCCTTTTGGTATATCAAAAGCATTTTCCAATTCCCGTTCCTTTTGCCGTCTTACGTTTACATCTTCTAAATCCTTAATTACGTTCATATCCTGTTTATTTAATTCATAAAATGAAGCTGAATAAGCTTGTTTAAAGAGCATCCTGTATTTTAAGCGAGTAACAATTTCGTGTCGAAAACCACCCATTTTCTTTAGTTTGTTTATTATTTCCGCATCCGTCATTCTAAAGAATTCGAAAGGTTCTGCATCGGTTAACTCTTCGAATGCTTTTGAAAGCATAAGCTCAGCAATCCTCACAGTTTTATGAAAATAGACAGAAGAATACATGAGACCTCGTGCCATCAATATATTTTCAACTACGCTTACTCCTTTTCTTTTGATAGTTAAATTATCCTCATGAATAATAAGCGTCTGCAGTAATCGCTCAATATCTATCATGCCGTAGGCTACGCCCGTATAATATGCATCACGAATAAGATAATCCAATTGATCTGCATCAATAGTGCTATTCAAAATTTGACTCAGATACGATTTTCTATATGTTTTTCCCCGTATGATTTTAACAATTGCCTCTTTATCCATGTTGTTTTTGTCAAGGATTTGGTTCACACTTTGAGATTGTATAAATTTTTTTTCATCTGATTCGAAAATCTCATATTCTCCCAGTATCAGTTTCTCGGTTAAATCTACATGAT
>JAGLML010000014.1 GCA_023140035.1 Thermoplasmatales archaeon | reverse complement strand
AGTTGAAATAGCAATGAGCAGAGCAATAAATTGTTTTAACCCTTCATTCATTTTACAAACCTATAGTATGATTATATTATTCTTAATTTATATACTGTGAGAAAACATTCGGAAATAGCCAAACAATCATCAATAAAACATTCAATCAGAAAAATATAAATTGATAAATTTGTTGTATTAATCTTAAGTATGGAAATTACTGCTTGTCCAAAATGTGGTAGCAAAAATATCTCCCATGGAACAATAAGAGATGGGATACTGGACGGATATGTCAATAGATATGTATGTAGGGAATGTGGTTATCAGGGCATGCCGATTATCTTCGATTCAGAAAAAGAATACAAGGCCTTTTTAAAAAGTGTTAGAGATGGTTAGAGATTTGCCATCAATTACGTGTTAAGACACTGCTAAAAAAAAAAACAAACGTTGTGTAAAGCGAAATACTGTTTGTCTATAATTTTTCTGTTGTAAAGAAATTTCCAATATTATAATCTTTTTAATAAACTCGACAAGAGCATCGATATCAAATGGTTTTTTGACGGAGCCTACTACATTTCCCATTTTTTGTAATTGCTCTTTTTCCATCATTGAAAGTTGTGCAGATGTAATTAATATTATATAAATCTGTCATGTCTAAATTTCAAAATAGAAATATTACGATAAAAATATAAAAAAATAGAAGAGGAGTAGTTTTTGATTATATTATATCGTAGTCTATAAGCTCCATATCAATATCAGTGATGAACGGAATAAGATCTCCTAATTGTCCAGATATTTTAATTATGTTTTTCACTTCTGGAGCATAATAAATCTTTCCCAATCCCCCTGCAATAGATATGTTATATGCGTTGAATGTTCCTACGCCGGGTATTTCTATCATCTCTTGACTAAAACAGGAAAATATCAATGGAATTTCTGGAACTTCAAAGATGTTACTCATATTTTTCATTTCTAATGCATCTTTAATATTAATAACTGGAAGAAGCTCTGCTATTTCAGGAGGAAGTAGTGGTGAACCAAAGGCAGTAGCAATTTGATCTATGAATTTAATAATATTGAACCATATAGATCTTATTTCGCCATTTAGAGAAAAGTTTGTAGCAGGCAGGCCCCACATTTTACTGGTATTTAACGGGAAATCAATGAGTATGTAGGGATCGCCGAAATCGAGATTTGCTTCAATTGTAGCAGGTACTGGAATCGGAAATGGGATTTCTGAAAATGGTAAACCTTCCGGTAGTTCATTAATTTTTACTGTTAAGATACCAGATAGTTTGACATCTATTTCTTTTATGCCTAAATCCGATTTTGTAAAGAATATGTGTCCCTCAATTTTTGTTCCCGTTAATTTTCCTTCAACATCGATTGTAGAATTTTCTTGCTCAATTAAAACAGAATAATCTCCGCTTATCTTTGTTGGCTTCAGCTCTAAGTCATATGAGTCACCGGTATCCCCTACAACCTCTAAGGACAATTCTTCTATCTCTACGTGTGCATGTATCGATTTATTGTCTTCCATATCAATATTAATATCATCTATTTTGTATGTCCACGTATTCCCAACAATCCAAGTGGGTACGTCATCATCAAATGAACTTGTAATTAACTCAGTATACGATATCTTTTTTAAATTTACGTTATCAACATTCGTTGCTACAGTTAAAAAAGTAGTTATCAGCATCATGCAAACTAAAATCCCAACAATTTTGCTTTTCATGTCTTTCCCCCATTATTTAATTTGATAATGTATACATGATTTAAATATATATCTGTTATCATTTTTATAAATATCGTATACCATGGGAGCCATTTTATGAAAGCGCGATATCTCACTCAACTTTTGTTATGCATTACTTTTTAAATAAGTAGATATTTATTCGCTGTTCATGAAAGCTATTTTGCAGGTGGCTTTGGACCTTCTAAATGCACATCGTGCATTAAGTATCGCAAAAGATTCCGTAAAGGGTGGAGCAGACTGGATAGAAGTGGGCACGCCTCTAATCAAAAGTGAGGGCATGGAGATTATAAGAAAACTCAAACAAACATTTCCGGAAAAAACGCTTGTTGCTGATATGAAAACTATGGATACTGGTGCACTTGAAACAGAAATGGCTGCAAAAGCAGGAGCAGATATTGTATGTATCCTTGCCGCATCAGACGATAGTACAATACTTGATGCGTTGAAATCTGGTCGAAGCTACGGAGCAAAAATCATGGTTGATCTTATCAGCGTCAAAGATAAGTTAAAACGAGCAAAAGAATTGGAGAAACTTGGTATAGACTATCTATGCATGCATGTTGGGATCGATGAACAAATGATTGGGAAAAAACCTATTGAAATTCTTTCATCTCTTGTCAAAACTACTGATATCCCAATTGCTGTTGCTGGCGGATTGAATAGCGAGACCGTTGCCGATGTTGTCAAAGCTGGTGCAAGCATAATAATAGTTGGTGGGGCAATAACCAAAGCCAAAAATGTTACTGAGGAAACAAAACGGATAAAAAAAGCGATATCTGAGAAAAAATCTATTGATACTACTCTTTTTAAAAAATATGATAAATCTCAACTGAAAGATGCGTTTTCTATGGTTTCTACGCCAAACATCTCAGATGCAATGCATAAAAAAGGGGCAATGCAAGAAATTAGACCGATCAAACTTGGTTTTCACATGGTTGGTAGGGCTCTCACTGTTCGGACAATGGATGGAGATTGGGCAAAACCCATAGAGGCAATAGACAAAGCAGATAAGAACCAAGTAATAATAGTAGATGCAAATGGTGGAAAAACGGCTATTTGGGGGGAGCTTGCTACTTGGAGTGCGAAACTCAAAGGTCTTGCAGGTGTTGTAATAGATGGCGCGGTGAGAGATTTAGATGATATCGTACAAATGGATTTCCCCATCTTCTGTAGGCATATTTCGTCTAATGCAGGAGAACCAAAAGGTTTTGGGGAAATTGGTGCGGAAATTAAATGTGGAAATCAAACAGTACAAACTGGAGATTGGATAGTTGGCGATGATTCCGGAGTTGTTGTAGTACCGCAAGAGATGGCTCAGGAAATCGCTAATCGAGCATTAGATGTCAAAGAACATGAGAACCGTATTCGTGAAGAAATAAAAAATGGCGGCTCATTGGGTAGTGTCACTAAGCTAAAGAAATGGGAGAAAGTAGTAGGATGAAGGAGGTTGCCTTTTTTTCAGATCTAGAAAAGCTTCATGAAGCGCTAAAAATTTTTGATATTCAGAACTTTGCCGGAAAAAGGATTCCTGTAAAACTGCATATGGGTGAAATTAAAAACAAGTATTATTCTAAACCAGACTTTGTAAAGCTAGTAATTGATGAGTTGAAAATGGACAATGTAGATCCCTATCTTTTTGATACTACCGTAGCATATCCTGGACTAAGGCATTCCAAATCTGGCTATCAGAAGCTAGCAAAAATACATGGTTTTACCTTGAAAAAAGTTGGATGTAATGTGGTAATAGATGATGAAGGCATTCCAATTACTGTAGAAAATAGAGATTATGATGTTGCTGAGCATCTTGTAGAATCAACTCACATATTTGCGATATCCCATGTTAAAGGTCATGTGGCAACTGGGATGGGAGGTGCAATTAAAAACTTTGGTATGGGCGGTGTCACAAAAGAAACAAAAATAAAAATGCATCATGGGAGTAAACCTATGTATCAGAAGGATGCTTGTATTTATTGTGGCGTATGTGCAGAGGTTTGCCCTTTTAACGCTTTAAAAGTCAAAGAAAATTTTTGGAGGCAAAATACAAGATCTTGTTTTGGTTGCGGCGTATGTGTCGATGCATGCAAGAATAACGCACTAAGATACAAGGATGCTGATTTTCAATATGTTCTCGCATGTGCTGCAAAAGCATGTGTTCAAGATAAAAACGTGATTTATTTAAATGAATTAAAACGAATTTCTAGAAGTTGTGATTGTGATCCATTTGCAGATCCCATTATATGCCCAGATATTGGTTATCTGGTATCAGACGATCCGGTTGCAATAGATAAGGCATCGCTTGATTTCATACATGATGTGAAAGAAAATGTTTTTGAAAAAGAAAATAAGGTAAGTCCGTTTAAACAAATAACATATGGTGAGGATATCGGATTAGGATCCTCCTCATATACATTGGTAGAGCTATAGTTCTATTTTATCGTTGGACTGCCTATAGGTAGAATAGTTTTTCCATAGGTTTCATTAATGACCTCAGCCATGGCAAGGTAAATGGCACTTAATCCACAGATAATACCCTCATATCCTGCAATCATTATAATTGTGGCATTTCCTGTAAAATAACCTAGAGCAAGCAACCAGAACAAAATTGCTAGAGATATAAACACAAACTGTAATGCCTTGTTTTTCTTCAACGTTGATATAAACATCATGAATGTGAACAAACCCCACATAAAGAAATATGCCGTCATTGCCTTTGAATCAGGGGCAGTAACATCTGGGATAATGTTTGGTAGTACAATCAACACCACTAGGCTTAACCAAAACAGACCATATGAAATAAATGCTGTTACACCAAATGTGTTTCCTTTTCTGTATTCTAAAACTCCAGCAATGACTTGTGCCATACCACCGTAGAAAATTCCCATGGCAAGTATCATCGAACCCAGCACAAAGAAGCCTGCATTATGTATGTTTAATAGTACTGTGGTCATTCCAAAGCCCATTAAACCTAGTGGTGCTGGATTTGCCAATAGATTTTTCTCTGCCATCTTAGGTCACAGCACCGCCCAATATAACATATATTTAAAAATCTATCGAGAAAATAAAGGATTACTTCCAAAAGATAACAACAAAGCCTGTCAGAATCATTGTCAACACAATAAGGATTGCAAGAAGTTTAATAGCCCAACTCTTCAATGTTTTCTTACTAATTTTCATATCACCCCTCCTGGAATTCCAAATAAAATCCATCAAAAGGAAGAATTGAAACATCTTTCTTACCTTTGATCCTAGTTTCTTTTTTAATCTGGATATAACCTTTTTTAAGTAACCCCTCCTTTACATCAGAATCTACTACAGAAATATCCGAAATGAGAATGTCTCCTTCTTCTTCTATTTTCTTAATAATTTCATCTTGATTACCATGTATCCATTTGACAATCTTCTGACTGTCTTGCTTGAAAAACGGACCAAGCTTTGAATAAACTGGAATAACTTCGGTGATCTTTTCCTCAATATCAGGTTTTCCAACAATAAAACTATGACTGTTAGGGTATTTCAATGTTGATTTAATTATTGATCCGCTTGGTTTAAATTTTGCAATTAAATCTTCTGATGCATAAGTTGCACTAGAGTTCATCGGTGCATTTAATGCAATGCCCTGTTCGCTTTTCCATGAGCGAGCTTGTGAAATATAATTTTTAACCATCTCTCCAGCCATTTCTTTTTCTTCATCGATAAGTGTTGGTTCTGGCCAATTGGAAGTATGAATGCTATTTTTGCCTTCGAAATTCTTATAGTGATCAAGATATATCTCTTCTGTAATATGTGGAAGAAACAGTGCAAAAAGCTTAAGAATTCCAAGACCAATTGTATATAGTGTATACCGGATGCTGTCTACGTTTTTCTTTTCGTAAATGGATGATTTAATCATTTCTATGTAATGATCTGCAAGTTCATGCCAAAGGAAATATTCTGTTTCTTTCATTGATTGAGAATAGTCAAATGCGTCCATCAGCTTTGTACATTTTCTCACTAGCTTGCTATATTTAGTAAGGATCCATTTGTCTATATCTTGGAGTTCTGTTTTTTCAGGTTTACTATCTTTTAAAACATTTCCTATGAACTGTTGAACATTCCACAGTTTTCTAAGAAGTTTAACTCCTCGGATAATATCCTTCTTTCTGAAAGGATTATCCTCTCCAAGGGCACAACTTGCAGCATAGCATCGAAACGCATCAGTACCATATGCATCAATTACCTTAAGTGGATCAATAACATTACCGAGACTTGCGTGCATGGGAGTGCCATCTTCAGATAAAATGAATCCTCCCATCATGATATTTTCAAAGGGTTTTTCATCTGTTAAAAGTGCACATCGAAGTATTGTATAAAATGCCCATGTTCGTATGATGTCGTGAGCTTGTGGACGGAGAGACATTGGATAAAATTTTTTGAATTTTTCATCATCCCTATGCCAAAACGTGTTATATAAAGGGGAGATAGATGAATCCATCCATGTGTCAAAGACGTCCTCACAGCCCTTGAGTGGGCCACCACATTTTGGGCATTTATCAACTGGTGGATTATCTATTGTAGGATCAAGATAGCAATCCTCTGATCGAGCAAGCACAACTTCCTTGCATTTTTCACATTCCCAAAGAGGGATAGGAGTCGCAAAATACCGTTGTCTGCTAATAACCCAATCCCATTCAAGTGAATTAACCCAATCTTCGAGTCGTATTTTCATGAACTCTGGATACCAGTTCATTGCATCGCTTTCTTGCAGTACTTTTTTCTTAAAAGAAACAGTCTTCAAAAACCATTGTTCTGCATTAATAAATTCCACAGGAGTCTTGCATCTCCAACACACACCAACATTTTGATCTAAAGGTTCTTGTTTGATGAGAATGTTATCCTTTTTTAAATCGTCAATAACAGCTTTTCTTGCATCTTCAATTTTCATTCCTTTGTATTTACCGCAGATTTCTGTCATCTTCCCTTCTCCGTCAATACTCATTTCAAGGGGAAGTTTATACTTGAATACCCAGTTCAAGTCTTCTTTATCTCCAACTGTACAAATCATTACGATGCCTGTACCAAAATCAGGATCAACAGCATCATCTTCAACAATTTTTACTTCTTTATCAGTTGATGGAACCTTAACAGTTTGATCAATCAGCCATGATGTTCTTTCATCATTTGGATGTACTGCAACAATTTGACATGACGGGAGCATCTCTGGCCGAGTTGTTGCAATTTCAATGTACGTACCTTTTTCATCTTTTCCTATGCTGTGATATTTCAAAATCTGTTCAGTCTGTTCCTTCGTAAAATAGAATTTTATCGTGTTAAGTTTAGTTGTCCTATCGCTATATACAACTTCAGCATCTGCCATTGCTGTCATGCAACGTGGACACCAATTTACTGGAAACTTTCCTTTGTAGATAAGGCCTTTATTATAAAGTTCAATAAACGATATTTGGGTAATCCTACGGTAATATTCCGCATTTGTTTGATAGTATATTGTTGGGTCCATGCTTTCCCCAAGTCGTATAAACTGGTCGGTCATGGTTTCGATATTCTTTTCAGCAAAATCAGAACATATCTTGGTGAACTCATGTCTATCAATGTCCTTTCTGGTTATGTTCAGCTTTCTTTCAACACGCTCTTCAATAGGTATACCGTTGACATCAAAACATAGTGGAAAGAAAACATTGTAGCCTTTCATCCTTTTGTAGCGAGCAGCAAAATCTATATGAGTATAATGTACAGCATGACCTGCATGTAATGGACCGGAAGCATATCGAGGTGGAACATCTATACTATAAGGCTGTTTATCACTATCAAAATCGAAATGATAGATTTTCATCTCTTGCCATTTTTTCTGCCATTTTTTTTCCAAGGCTTTTTGATTGTATTCCGACATTTTTTCCTCATAAGGAGTGGATTTTAGAAGGCAAAGTAAATTTCTACTTATAAACATTGCTTTATGTCCCTCGTCAAATTAAACACTTCTCTTCATTGAAATGCAAATATACAATAATTTTATAATTGTCCTAACAATTACGTCATCGGGTGCAATCTTATCCTAGCAAGGAGGAAACATTTTGCCAGAAGTAATTGCCCATAAATTAGCTGAAAAACAAAAGGAAATATCCGTAGCTGAATTCTTTGAAAGAAACAAACATATCCTAGGTTTTGGAAATCCAACAAGAGCTCTCCTCACAAGTGTTAAAGAGGGAGTCGATAATGTTTTAGATGCCTGTGAAGAGTCTGGCATTCTTCCAGATATTTATGTTGAAATTAGAAATCATGAAGATGGTGAATGTAAACTTATTGTTGAAGACAACGGTCCAGGCATTGTAAAAAAACAGATTCCCCATATTTTTGGGAGGTTACTGTATGGTTCACGATTCCATGCCATTAGACAAAGTAGAGGACAGCAAGGGATAGGTATTTCTGCGGTTGTATTATATGGTCAGCTAACGACTGGCAAACATGCAAAAGTTATATCAAAAATACAAGAGGACAGACCTGCTACGGTTACAAAGCTTGCCATCGATACCAACAAAAACCGTGCTGAAGTCATAAGTCAAGATATTATGCATTGGGATAAACCCTCAGGTACCAGATTAGAGGTAAGTATTGTTGCAGATTATAATCGCGGCAAACGTTTTGTATATGATTATCTACAGAGTGTATCTATTGTTAATCCTCACGCACAGATCACTTATAAAGAACCTGATGGTGCTGAGCATTTGTTTGAAAGGACATCAGATGTTTTACCTGCAAAGTGTATTGAGATTAAACCACATCCTTATGGGGTTGAACTTGGAACTTTGATTAAACTGGCTAAACATTCCAAAAGCAGAAAACTCTCTTCATTTTTGAAGAGTGAATTTAGCAGCATGGGTGATAGAACAACCAATGCTGTTTGTGAAAAAGCGCAATTGGACAAGGGGCTTGATCCCAAGAAAATGTCTCGTGAACAGTTTTTAGCGCTACATAAAGCATTCAAGAATGTAAAAATCATGGCCCCTTCAACTGATTGCATTTCTCCAATTGGTGAAACTTTAATAAAGCGCAGCTTAAAACATGAAACACAGGAAATCTCTCCAGAATTTATAGTTACAGCATCAAGACCTGCATCAGTTTATTCAGGTAATCCATTCCAGATCGAGGTAGGGATCGTTTATGGCGGTAGTCTACCTAAGGATAAAACCGTAAAATTAATGCGATTTGCCAATCGTGTCCCCCTCTTGTATCAACAGGGAGATTGTATTTCCACTTCAGCAATATCTTCCATTGATTGGAGACGATATGGTCTAGAACAGTCTTCCGGCAAAGGTATACCTTCAGGCCCTGCGATGTTTTTAACCCACATATCTTCTACTCTCATACCCTTCACATCTGAAAGCAAAGAAGCAATAGCAGATATACCTGAGATTGAAAACGAGGTTAAACTTGCGTTTAGAGAATGTGCACGGAAAGTACAAAGTCACATAAATAAAAAAGTACGACGTGTGAAAACGAGGGAAAAATTTGAATTGATTACAAAGATTTTACCTGAAATAGCAAAAAAATCTTCAAAAATGCTGGATAAACCAGTACCTTCTCTCGATAAAGTGATAACGAAAATAATGGACGTTGTTTGGATTGAAGATCTCATTGAATATGAGAAGACTTCTGTGAAACCTGTGCAATCCACCTTATTCGATGATTCCTCAGAAAAACGAGAGGAAGGCTGGATTACAAAAAGTACCATTATGGTGGTGAATTATAAAAATAAACCGCAGAAATTCAATCTCTATGCAGTTATACCTGAAGATGCTGTTGTAGGAACGGTTACTCCTAAACCAACAAAAATCACTGATAATTACATAAAATGGAATCTTGACACTATTTCTCCAGCAGACAAAAGAGATATTTGTTTTGAGCTTGCTGGGCTGGAAAAAGAAGATTTCGATGAAAATGATCTTTATGTTGAAAATATAAACCTGTCATATATAATAGGGGCAGATAAATGGGAGGGAGATTAAGAATGTCGCGTGATTATACAAAGGTAATTAACAGCATAGATTCAATTGCGTCAAAGGTCTATAACGATCTTGAGAGTTCAGAAATACCAAATCTAAAACTTCCTACACGCACCAGATCTAACATTCGATTTGACGACAAATTGAACGTGTGGAAATATGGAAAAAATGTGACAGAAAGATCTGCAAAATCATTGGATGGCGCATATATGATGCTTCGTACGATGTACATGGTAGATTTCATTAAAGATATGATAAAGGCCAATAAATCGTCAACACTCAGAGAGATGTATTATATTTCTGAGGGGTGGGACCTTGCGAAATTCAATTCCCAGCCAGAATCTGATTCACTTGCAGAAGATTTAGAAGTAATAACAAACTGCATGAGAGAAGATTTTAAACTAAGACCAGAGGAGGATGGCGCACGAGTGATTGGGAATTTTACTATTGAAGAGATGACTCGGAATAAAACCAAAAAGAAAATTCATTGTCAAGACGATGTTGGAGATTCGGGCTATTCTATTCCTTATAATGTTGAACCAGAAAAAATATCATTTAAAGGCGCAGATGCTGACTTTGTTCTTGCGATAGAAACTGGTGGTATGTTTGACAGGCTTGTTGAGAATGGATTCGATACATCAAATAGAGCAATTCTCGTTCATCTAAAGGGACAACCCGCTCGATCAACGAGACGGTTCATTAAGCGTTTAACTGAAGAAAAAAAAATACCTGTTCTCGTTTTTACTGATTGTGATCCTTGGAGCTATAGAATATTTGGAAGTGTTGCCTATGGAGCTATTAAAACCGCACACATCTCTGAATATCTAGCAACACCTGCTGCTCAATATCTTGGTGTAACACCTTCAGACATTGAGAACTATAAGTTGCCTACTGATAAACTAACAAAAGAAGATATCAATGCATTAAAAAGTGAACTTTCAGATCCTCGTTTTCAAGATTCTTTCTGGAAGCATGAAATTAAATTACAGTTGAGTCTGGGTAAAAAATCAGAACAGCAGGCACTTGCAAAATATGGTCTTGATTATGTCACAGATACTTATCTTCCAGAAAAATTAGCGGAAATGGGAATTGTGAAAAAATAATTTTTATTGTTTTTTCCCCCACATTTCATAAGGTGGAATCATTTGAAATCGTAAATTAAGTATATCGTCTCCATCAATTTTTACATAGGTTTTGCTGTAAATTCCACCCTTGGAATCTGCTGGAAGGGTGTATATATGTAATTTTTTACCTTTATAGTACAGTGGTTTCGGTTTTTCACTTTCAATTCTTTTCCTTTTAACCATGTAATGATGTAGTATAAATATTATTTCTAAACCAATAAACACACCTAAAAGAATCACACTTGATATTACCCATTGATCCATTGTAACAAGCGCCCATTTGTTACCAAGTCCAAGAAAATAGACACCCATTATAAGAAAAGTAATCCAAAGAGAATATATCACAGCCATTATTAGAATTATTTTAGATATTTTTAGATATCTGATTTTCAGTATATCTTCATCCATATTCTTTTCTATTGCAGGCATATCCTTTCCCGTATGCTATATTATAGATGTACGTTTTTAAAACTTTCTATTTTTATATACTTTGATATTTTATATTATTTTTGTTAAATAGAACTATTAAATTATAAAAAGTAGCAATGAACTTAGACTGTTTTGTCTACGAGTAATTTGTGTTTACTTCTCCCCAATATCTATTTTTCTTTTAGAAAATCAATGAGTTTGTCCAGTGCTTTTCCTCGGTGAGAAAATGTGTTCTTTTCTTCAGTATTCATCTCAGCAAATGTTTTTGTTTCACCGTCAGGGATGAATATTGGATCGTAACCAAAACCCCCCTCTCCCCTTTCTTTTGTAGTTATTATCCCTTGGCATTCTCCAATAAAAAACAGAGGCTTATTATTGGGTTCAGAATAGGCATACACAGATCTGAAAACTGCTGTTCTTCTCTTTTTATCTTCCAAAAGTTTTAGAATGCCTTTGCAACCGATTGTAAAAAATACATATTTAGAATACACCCCAGGAAAACCATCCAACGCATCAACAAAAAGACCAGCATCCTCGATTATAAAAGGATGGAGGAATCTTTTTTTTATGTGCTCCACGCCATATCCAGCCACTTCTTCGAGAGAATCTCCCTGCACTTCAGGGTATCCAAGATTCTCCTGAATTACTGCGACATCTAATCTCTTCAACTTTTCTTTTACCTCAGAAAACTTTCCTTTATTTCCGGTAATAAAATAGATTGATTTCATATTACCACTACGAAAAGCTTATATTTCATTTTTACATTCATATTGTTGATGGCATATGGCAAAAACAAATCCAATAACGGAATTTTTAGAGGATATTGATAAAACATCAACTAGACGGATATATAGAAATCATATAAATTCTTTCTTTGACACATTGAAACTTAATCCAGATACATATTTTGATGATGAAAGGGATTACAGTGAAGATTTACTATCATTCTGGAAGGAGATAAAGCATCTAGCACCAATAACAAGAGCAGGAAGAATAACCTGTGTTAGACAGTTTTTAGAGGAAAATGATATACAAATACAAAAAAAAGTATGGAAGAAGATTAAAAGACAGAAAAAAGCAATCCCAAAAACAATAGATCATGTACCAACACCAACAGAGCTTAAACAGATACTACAGCATGGTGGAATCAAAGAGAGAGCATTGTTCTTAGTAATGTCAAGTTCTGGATTGCGAATAGCTGAAGCATTAAATCTAAAACCACAAGATGTAGTCTATAAAGATAATAACGGAAATCTAATATCTCCGGGTAAAATAATTATTCGTCAAGATGCATCAAAAAATGATGTACCACGTATAACATTCTTTTCAGATGAATCAAGGGATGCATTAATAGAATGGTTGAAAGTCAGAGAAGATTATCTAAAAGCAGCAGTTGAAAGATGCGATAAAAGAAAGAATTTTCATAAGGACCTAAATGATGATAGGATTTTTCCTTTTGCATGGTCATCGGCATGGAATATGTGGGCTAAACTATTAAAAAAATCTGGATATGATAAGAAAGACCCAACATCCAATAGATTTGAGATTCATATTCACTGTTTGAGAAAATACTTTATGAATAGGTTAAAAGGTGTTATCAGAGCTGATGCTGTCGAGCAGATGTCAGGACATGAAGGATATTTGGATCGTAGTTACAGAAGGATACCTGAGAATGACCTTTCAACTTTATACAAACAAGGAATGCATTCGCTTTTGGTTTTTGAACATCCAATAGATATTTCTGATGTGCATGAACAGTTAAAAGAGAAAGATAAGCAACTTTCGAATTTGCAGCAAGAAGTACATAACCTTAGAAATCAATTAGGAGAATTCCAGAGCCTAGTAAAAGATCCAGAGTTTAGAATGAAAATGATGAACATGATGGCTGAGGAATGGGAGAAACTAAAACGAGAGAAAAAGAAGGAAATAGGTTTCTAAAAATCATTAGAAAAATAGAAGGGAGATTTATCGAGAACGGTTTTTACTAAAATGTTTTCTGTATATTCGCCATAACGGGAAAATGCTATAGAAATTGGTAAAAAATCATACTACTGACATTCCAACGATTTATAGAATACCCGTTGAACTCGAACAAAGGATACGGGAAGAAGTAAAAAGGGGAAAAACAAAAATTCAGGTTGCCGAGGAACTGAATGTATCATATTGTACCGTGTGTAAATACACAAGAGATTTAATAAGAAGCAGAAAAACACCGCCAGAAGTTATAAAGCAAATTAGGACGTATGTCCGCAAATATAACTCAAGGATTCAGGCTGCAATAAAAGTGGGTGTTTCTTATCCCACTGTCAGATGGTATACAAGAGACATCCCGATAAAAAGAGGGATTCCCTCTGAAAAGGTAGAAAAGATACGGATGAAAGTTATGAAGGGCACACCGAAATACCAAGTAGCACAGGATTTCAATCTTTCATATCTGACAGTTCTGAAATATACCAGGGACCTCCCCGGTCATCCCGGTGGACGATCAGGGATAAGAGGTAAAACTCTTGAATTGTTAAAAAAGCTGATAAGCGATGGATACATCATATGTTCTTCGGGCCATACTTATCGTTACCAAACCCTCCGTAAGTATTTTCCTACGATTCGCAGGGTCAATGCATGCGGTAAAACGGTTATCTTTCTTGAGGATAAATCAAATATTGCCGTTAAAGCACTTCTTGAAGCTTCAAACAAGAAAATTATGAGTTATCAGGAGTTGAAACAGATAACGAAGGTTTTTGATACATCACTTAATCAGCATGAGAAAAAACAATTCCTTTACTCCAAATATTAGTTTTGGTAGTTAAATAAAGTGATGGTTTTCATACCAAAAGCATATAACTACTGTGTGATATATATCTGTT
>JAGLML010000139.1 GCA_023140035.1 Thermoplasmatales archaeon | reverse complement strand
AAGAGTATCTTTTCAATTGATTCAGATAATAAATGGATTGGTAATTTTTGGAATAGACCTAGGCTGCTTCCCGTTCTTATCCTAGGATTCAAAACAATCAGTTCTCCTGGATCAATGTGGCGTTCCTTGGATATTGATTGGCGTCCAGCACTCAGACCATATGATATAGGAGTGTGAAATAGAATGATTGCGAAGAAAGGGGTAGCAGTTGCTGTTATTCTCTTATTCATAGGTGTAGCCTTTGCTCCATCAATCAACGCAAATATCAGCAAAGGATCAATAGATAGTGAAATGGCTGAGATTACAGTTTCTCAGTATAACGCAGATGGCACGGTGAAGAAAACCACTGTTAAGCTTTCCAAAGAGAAAGCGTTGGGGCTCGCAAAACAACTCAAGCACACCGATGACCCTGAAGAGCGGTTTTTGTTGTATAAAGAGCACGGGCTCATACCCGAAGATGTCACTAGGGAGCAATTGAAACAGAAGATGCTTAGTGTTGCAAAACGATTAGGTATAACAGGAGAAAAGATAGAATCTATCTGCAAAAAACTCGTAAATAAAAGAAATGGACCAGACCGATGGTTTGCGTTCAACTTTCTAAATGCGATAGAGGGTGAATTTATTTTTAACTATAATCTTCCCATCGGTCTCTCCATGTTTACTGGCACACCAAATTATAAACTCTATGCTCAGGGTAAAGATTTGATACCCTCTGCTGACCTTTTGTACGCCGTTATCACTCCAGTAGGGAGCTATGAGTTTTTAGATGGTATGTTACCTGATTTTCATTTTCTTTATTTGGGCGCTTTCCTCTTAGTGGGATTTGTAGGATACGTCGTTTCTTATCCATTGTTTGGTTTTGTGGGTTATATGGTTGGACATGCAGTCGCTAGTTTTGCAATCGGTCTTATTTTCATGGGTCCTCGGTCAAGAAGATGATTCTAAAGACTCATTAAGGAGAGAATCATCATATTACCTATGAAAAAACCTGTTGAAATCAGTCTAAAAACAGTACAAATAACCCTTCTAACGCATTTTCTTTCTTTTTTGTAATAATACTATTCAAAACGCTTAGAATGTGTTAGAAACGTGTATATGTATATATACATAAAAATATATGTGTATTCACACAATAAGGTTATCTTTATTAACCATAACACTATAACACTCGCTAGAGGGGCCAATTCTTTTGGAAATGAATTTACCATTCCTTTCCTCCCTTTCTGACCCCTTTTTACAATATTCTTCCTATAGTACATTTTTAGAAACGATTCAAGCAGAAGTATTGTTACGGATGTTGCAATAAATATATTTATAGGAAAAAATTTAAATAACCTTTACGCATTGTAATCATTGGTGAGGGGTCTGTCTCTACAAAACTAAAATAACGGTTATTTTCTTTTTCATAGTTTTGTTTTCCTCCCTAAATTCAGGCCTCTCCCCTGTACCATATTGCTTAGGGATGGCACTTTTCAACGTGTATTCCACATGTAACAGGGGAAACGTGGTGGAGTAAAAGTTTTTAAATAAGGAGAAGGTTTAAGAATCACAATTAGCGACTATGTTTATTATTGCATCAATAAAGGAATAGAAATAAAGATAAGGTGAAAATAAAAATGCCGCACACGGAAAAAATAGAAATGCATATGGAGGAAGTATGGAAATACATCGAAGATAAATATGGTTTAAAATGGATAACTGAAAATGATATTGATGATTGGCATACTGCTTTCACTGTATGGAATTATGAAGTGAACAAAAAAGTAAAAAAATCTCAAAAGTAGAGAAATAGTGGAAAATGGAGAAATAAATATGGCGATAGGTTTTGTTCTGATAACTACTGCACCTACGCACGAACATGATGTATATACCAAACTCTCAAAGGTACCCGAGATTATCGAACTCCATCCCTTGTTTGGAGAATATGATCTACTGGCAAAAATCGAAGGCGATAATTTTGATAGTCTAGGAGTTATTGTAGTAAACAAAATCAGATCAATCGATGGTGTGATTGATACAAAAACCTTAACAGGAACAAAATTTTAGTGAAATGGAAAAAATTAGTTATTTTACCAGACTACGCATTAGAAGTTTTTTACAGGTGAAATTTGAAGCATTCCAAGATAGTGCAGCCTAAAATTCAAAATATCTTTGGCATTTCAAAAAAAGAAGAGATTAAACATTCTCACATCTATTGGAGAAATAACGCCTCTTAAGTTGTATGAGCTATCAACCATTATCACGATATGTTGGTTAGGTTTATATACCGTGATAAAATAGGAAAAAACTTGCAAGATTCAATATTTAATATGTTGTTTGCAGGTTTTAAAGCCGTATTTAAACAACGATAACATTTGGGATATTTGTGAAATTGCTATTTGAATTATCTAAGGAACATAACACACTGCCTAGAGATGAGGCTTTATCTTGTTTAAAAGCCGAGGAGCTTGTTTACAATATTGTTGTTTCAAATGAAAATGTACTTGTTATTAATTTAGACACTACTTATGATAAAATAGAAAGACTTGCTGAAAGATTGTCTTTCACATTTTTTATTGATGAACTGTTGTTTTCTTGTTCTACTTCTCTCGATGAAATTAAAAAATGCGCTAAAAGTAACGTAATAGATAGGAAAGGATCAATTGCCATAAACTATAAGAATAGATCACGTTCCATTGACTCACAATCAATAGTAAGAGCACTAGCAGGAGGGTATACAAAAGATAAACCAGTAAATCTGAATAATCCAGATCTAGAGATGCGTGTATTAATTACTGATACCAATGTGTATGTCGGTTTAAAAATAGTTGAAGTAAAGAGAAACTTGTTTGAAAAAAGAAAGGTACAACATAGACCATTTTTCTCACCTATTTCTCTTCATCCAAAATTGGCACGTACGTTAGTTAACTTATCCTCTATCAAAAAAAATGAAAAATTGTTAGATCCTTTTTGTGGCACTGGCGGTATATTACTTGAAGCAGGACTAATCGGTGCAAAGATAATTGGTAGCGATATAGATGAGAAAATGATAGAAGGTTGCAAAAAAACTCTGGATTTTTATAAGATTGAAGACTACGAACTCTTTTGTTCTGATATTGGCGAGATTAACAACTATATTAGTGATGTTGATGCTGTTGTCACAGATCTACCGTATGGAAAATCAACTACAACGAAAGGGGAAAATATTAATGGGCTTTATGATCGTGCGTTTGAGAATATCGCAAAAGTATTGAAAAAAAATGGAATAGCAGTAGTAGGTTTGTCAAATAAAAATATGATTCCCATTGGTGAGAGGTATTTTTCACTATTGAAAAAATATGAATGTAGAGTTCATAGAAGCCTGACTCGTTATTTTGAAGTATATCAGAAATAACCAAAATGCTTTTACATAATGTTAACATCCGCCTTTTAAATGACACAACTAAGAATAATATTTCTTGGAACTGGCGGAAGCTGGCCAACAATAAAAAGAAACGTATCGTCTGTTGCAGTAAAAAGAGGCAGTGAAATAATCCTTTTTGACTGTGG
>JAGLML010000138.1 GCA_023140035.1 Thermoplasmatales archaeon | reverse complement strand
TGCATAAACTCAGGCATCATATCTAACGAGAAAAATGTCCCAGCTAGAAACATCATTGGAAAAGTGATTGCACCGCCTGCCATATCTGCTGTTTCCTCTTCTTTAACAAACCGACCGATAATCATTCCAATTCCTGAGAATAAAAAACTTGTAGCTATTATTATCATGATCATGAAAACAATCATGAAAAGATTAATATGTAAAGAAACCCCCCAAACCAAGATACCAACTCCTAGGATCACTAACGTTGACACAAATGAAAGAAACAGCATGAACAACATTTTTGCGAGAATCCATTCCGATCGTGTAATAGGTGTAGTCAAAAGTTTACGGAGGACTCCATCTTTCCTAAACTTAGTGTTCCGCTCGATACTTCCATAGATACAAGAGGTCATTATGGTAAAACCAATCATGCCAGGTATGAAAAAATCGATAAAATCGAAATCCTCCGTGATCGTACTAATCTGATCTACGCCAATTATACGTCGGCCACCTGAGAGTTGCATATTGAACTCCTGAAGACTGCTTGTGACAATGCTTCTCAAAATTGAAGCAGAAGAGCCCTGTTCTGAAGGATCATAATGAAATGAGACATTGACAGTAATTTCTTCACCAAAAAACGATTTATCTATAGCTTCGCCAAATCCCCCAGGTATTACTAATGCTACTGAGAGAGTCTCTTTTTCTATAAATGCGGTGATATTTTCATCTGCTGAGACGGTTTTAATATCCACCACTGAAATGTTGCCTAGAATATTCATGAATGTATGAGACCAGTCAGAATCATCTAAATCCTGAACATGAAATTCATAAGTGACTTCATCTACACCTGAGAAAATCGCTCCGAAAATTAAAATAAGAAGGACTGGGAAGGCAATTGTCCAGAACATCGTACCTTTACTTCTCTTCCATGTCTTTAGACTTGCATTGAAATCAGAGGCTATAATACGAAGATTCAAGCTTCCACCTCCGATAGCTTAGCCCCGGTTAGTTGGAGAAATATCTCTTCAAGATTAGAGCGGCGTATATCAATGCTATCGTAATCAACACACTCGTGTCTCAGATGGGATAACACTTCAAGCAAACGATCCTTATGCTCAATTGTCACTGCAATATTGCCATTCCCTTTGGAAGTTGCATTAAATCCCTTCTCCCTTAACATTTCAACTGTATTGCTGGTTTTACAACCTTTAATATGAAGTAAGCTACCTTTTCCATATCTGTTTATTAAATCTTCAAGAGAACCTTCAGCTATAATCTTCCCTTTGTGAATGATGGCTATATGGTCAGCCAGATATTCTGCTTCCTCCATATAATGTGTGGTAAGAAATACTGTTTTTCCTTTACTGCGAAGATTGGCAATGACCTCCCAGACTTCGCGTCGTGCTTTTGGGTCCAATCCGGTTGACGGTTCATCAAGAAAAACAATCTCAGGGTCATTTACAAGAGAGATTGCAACACCTACACGTTGCTTTAGACCCCCTGAAAGGTTTTTGTATAATTTGTTTTGATTGTCTTTAAGATCCATTGAATCTATAATGTCATCGATATCTGCTCTTTTTTTGTAGAGCTTTGAGAAATATACAAGCGTTTCCTTCACCGTGAGCTTTTCAAATGATTGAAACTCCTGAGGAAGAATACCGATTTTTTCCTTCATATCATTAAAAGAAGATACGATATCCTTGCCAAATATCTTGACTGTACCCATTGTCAACTCACGTATTGACTCAATGATTTCTACTGTCGTTGTTTTACCAGCACCATTTGGACCGAGGAAAGCAAAAATTTCGCCTTTTGTCACCGAAAAAGAAATATCATCAACTGCAACAAGGTCACCGTATACCTTTTTTAGATGGGATACCTCTATTGCATAGTCTTGATCTATAGTTGATTTTTTGAATGTGACTTTTCCCTGTGCACCGCATTTTGGGCAGGTAACCGTAAGATGCTCTCCAGGTTCCCCAGAAAAGGTTACTATTTCATGACACTTCGGGCAACGAACGCTCTTTTCAATCACGACATCAAATCTCTTTTAATAAGTAGGCTTATATAAAAAATAGTATTTATGTTTTACCAGACTCACAACAACTTCTTTTCTTTCAGATTCATCTCATTATTTCTTTTTCCATTTATCACGATTTGCCAAACCAATTGCTAGATATACTACACCCATACCCATAAAAGCAATACCTAACCCAGTATTTACTGTTAACATAAATACTACACCAACAGGTAACCAAACAATCCCAATCGCGAAGAATGCCTGATAATTAGGTTCTTTCGTTGTTCCTTCTTTTTTCTTTTTCCAAAAAACTAATGTTAAAACAACACCTATTAAAACTAATATTGCTACTAGTGCTATTGAAATGAGTATCCATTCGTTCATACTACTACCTAACAAATTGAAAGATTAATCCACTATTTTACCTTTGTATGAAAAGAAACCCATAGTAACAAGTGATATTATTACTAAAATCGCTCCCAATATTGTAATATTACTACCTGAAAATTCGCTTCCCAATAATAGACCTAATCCTATGCCACCTATGACTCCAATACCTAATCCAATCTTTTCCATATTTCTTCATTCCTCCAAATTACAGTTCCATATCCTCTCTTTATTAATAAAATCAGTAGTTTTGAATCCAACATTAGAAAACTATATTTTTACAAGTAAAAGTGGGTTCAAATCTCGTTTGTATGATGGATGTGAGGATGAATGAAAAAATCACTATGATGTAGCATTTTTTTATTTTTTCTTAAGCCCTTTAATCAAACTAATAATCAATAGCAATACTCCAACTCCAATAAATGAATAAGATACTACACGACCTAGTGAAATAAATATAATGCCAAGGGCTATCAATCCTGCTCCAAGAATTGGAAAGATAGTTTGTTTTTTCATTTTTTCCTCCCTAATCAAATGTGTTATATTATCTATAGATGATATGATACATAAATCCCACCTTCTGTCATAGATTCTTTTGGATAAACTACTGTTTTTCATTCCCTTTTTATCCTTCCCAAAAACTAATGGTTCTTTTACCTGGTTAGAAAACGTTACAAAGCTTCTTGAATGAAAAAATGCAACAGATGTTGCAATTATTTATATCAGTAACATTTAAGTATTATGTGTTCTATATTTTTAGAAGGAGGAAAGTATTATGGCATACATGTACAAAAGCTGGGCCTTATACAAAGGATATGTTGAGTTAAAGGATGGAAATACCATAACCCCCTATTTCTTCAGTAAGAGAACACCAAAGAGTGGTATACCATGTGATTTGCCAAATGGGTATACTGTTGCTTTCAACAGCAGAACCAGCTTGCCATACCTAAATAGAAAGTTGCTGGATGATAAAAATGAATGAAGAAAATGTTGAACTTAAAAACAATAACCTGGGCATAACTGAAGATGACTTTGGTGATATGTTGTATAAATTAGCGCTGCTCAATGACTCGTTTTTCTATTATAAAACGATGATAGAGCACGATTGAGATAGAAGCAAGTTTGGTTTTTACCTGGGTAGAAAATGTTGA
>JAGLML010000137.1 GCA_023140035.1 Thermoplasmatales archaeon | reverse complement strand
CATATAAACTTCGTGTCATCGACCCAGATAATAACCCTATTTCGTTTTACATCGATTGGGGAGATGAAACTCATACAGGATGGACATCTGAACGTGCTTCTGGAGAAAATTGCTACTATGGTCATACTTGGTCTAACAGGGGAAACTATACAATACGTTGTAAAGCCAAAGATGTACTTGGTGAGGAAAGTGACTGGGCTTATCTTGAGGTCACTATGCCGATGAACCAGCAATCACAGAACTGGTGGTTTTTGCAGTTCTTGCAGAACCATCCACGGATGTTTCCAATACTCAGATTGTTGTTTGATTTAAACTGATTTTTAATATGTAACAACCATTGTCATGGTTTATTGTGCAAAGCCCCAATGGTTGTTTTGCACCCAAATTCTAATAAACTAAATTTATCTATTTTTTATCCGCTTGCTCATAAGATAATTATACATCATATAATAATTAATAATAGTTATGAGGATAAGGCAGAGCTAACCGGTTAGAAGAAACCCAAGAAAACTAGAAACAGTATCAACAACAGTAGGAATCTTACCAATTATAGCATAGACATTGGAATCATAATATACCAAGTATTGTAAAAATGTCCATATTGTAAGCATTATAGAGTGAAAGAGATAAGCCTATCGAAATTTTAGAGATGCAATATTTTATAAAAAGGAGACATAATGGTAACAATTAAATGTAACATGTAGATTACACATTAACCTGCTGGGGAGTTAAATTATGGGAAATGGAAATATTGTTCATGTGGTAGGCACAGGTACAATAGGGGAACCCTTGATTGGATTACTCTGTGACGCTAAAGACGACCTAGGCATAGACGAGGTAACATTTTACAAGCACAGCCCTAGGTTAGAGGATAGACCAAAAATCAAGGCTTTGATCAACAGAGGGGGCAACCTTTGTGTAACTAAAGATAAAGTAAACGACTTTCAAGAACTAGGCGTAGATCCAGTGTACAACGCAGAAGAAGCGATAAAACAAGCTTCTGTTGTCATCGACTGCACACCAAAAGGCACTGGACTTATGAACAAAGAAAAATACTATAAAAAATACAAAAACAGGGTGAAAGGATTCTTAGCCCAGGGATCCGAATTTGGTTTTGGAAAGATGTTTGCTGTTGGTGTCAATGATGAAGCCATTACGCCAAAGGACCAATTTATCCATATAGTAAGCTGTAATACACATAATATAGCTGTAATAATAAATACGCTAGCAATGGAAAACAAAAATAATCATCTTAAGGAGGGTAGATTCCTTTGCCTCAGAAGGGCGAACGACATCAGTCAGGTTAAAAGCTTTATACCATCCCCCGAAGTAGGTACACACAAAGACGAAAAAATGGGAACGCACCACGCAGTGGATGTATATCACCTATACAAAACATTAGGTATTGAACTCAATGTTTTTTCAAGTGCGTTAAAGCTAAACACACAATACATGCATTGCATATGGTACGACCTAAAACTTGATAGAAAGATAACAAAAGATGAAGCTATACAAGGCTTCATAGATAACCCTCGGGTAGCAGTAACATACAAAAAGGCAGCTAATTTAGTCTTTTCATATGGAAGAGAGCATGGACACTATGGCAGAATACTTGACCAGACTGTTGCAGTTATTCCAACAATACATATAGTAAATGGAAACGAGGTAATTGGTTTCTGCTTTACACCGCAAGATGGGAATTCAATACTTAGTAGTATTTCTGCTACAGAACGATTTTTATACCCTGATTCTTACGAAGAAAAACTCAAATGTTTAGGAGCATTTCTGCTGCAGGAAGTTTAAATCTATAAGAAGAGAATGGAGTTTATTCTGTGTATCCGCCAATCATAAGGCTTGGATCACCAAGCAATGGCCATTCTTGAATGCTTTTCATCTGGATCTTATCATCCATTGGTGGAAATATATTAAGATAATTGGTTATTGTAGTGCCCCATATTTCTCCAAGGATGTGTACACCTTCACCGTATACTTTGAAAAACATTATTTCTGTGAATCCGCCAAGTCCTTCAAGAGCATCTGGTTCATCTATGCCGTCACCATCTATATCACTGTAATTCCCTACGTATCCATATCCCAGTCCTGTAGACCCCATTGTTGCTATAGAACCACCGCCGATTTTACGTGTTAGCCACCAGCTGAAACACTCGGGGACTGGCATTCCATATGTCCACATATATGGTCTGTTTAACAATGTAGCAAATAGTGTTACGTTGAACTGGCTGTTATGACACCCGCCAATTAAAGTTATTGGAAGTTTTTCTTTATTTGAAAGTTTAGGAAATTCATAAATTGCAATACCCCCAGGAGTGTTCTCCCATGAATGCTCTCCAACCCAATGTGTGTCCCAAGATCCTGGGTTTCCATGTCCATCAAATAGGACAAAACCAGCTCCTTTTGATATTTCATTGGTAATATTTTTTGGTGTCGGTGTAAGCCCTTCATCGTCGTTTGATGCATATAGCTTTACTGCTTCAAAATCAGGCATATATGATAAGGCTTTATCACATACTAATTCGCCTTCAATGTAATCAGTTCCTACATCATTGTGGGAATCTCCACCTATAACAATCATCTTATTGAACCAAGATGGGTCAGCAGGCGTACTTTCATACTTGATTATTTTATCAACCATGATTTTGACTTCAAAATTGTTTCTACATGCCAATCTTCCAATGTATACATCTGGATAGTGATCTATCACATCTTTATTGAATCCTTTCCATTCTGCAAAGATATCATTGCCATTAGAATCCCAGTCATCAAAAACAGTTTCATTATCTACCACTTTGTAGATATCGGCATAATAGAGGTCACTTATGTATCCTGGATCATAGATACTCCCCACATCATAGAGATTGGTGTATCTTACTGGAACGTACCAGCTTTTTGAACCTTGGTTTTTATCATCCCTTGATGTTCCAAAGAATGATGATTTCATACCACCAACGAGAAGTACATAAGTAACTCCCATTTCTTCCATGGCATATTTAATGAAGTATTTTATCTGTTCAGGCTGATCGCGACCATCATATTCTGCATAGATTTCTTCGGTTGTCTTAAGAGTTGTTTTTATTCCATGACGGTTCTTATGCTCTACTAATCGCTGAAGTTTTGAAGAAAACTTTTGCGGCGCAATGATAACCATATCATATTCATCTGGGAAAGCTACGGAATCTCGGGGGAGTTCGTACGTAACTTCAATATTCATTGTATCTGCAGAGTAAATAATATTTTCATCTGGCATGTATTGAATAGGAAAACATCGAAGATTTAGAACTATTACATGTTCTTTTCCATCTAAACCAGCATGGACGCTGTATCTATACTGTTTTGCTGGATATAATTCGTCGCTTGTATAGACGGCTTTTTTTTCCTCGACTTTTTCTACTTCTATATCCTCATTTGTCAGTAACGGAACAGGTGCAGGTGCAGGCATTATTTTTTTTGTCAAAACTTGTTCTGTTATCCCAGAAAAAGTAACGCCTACATCACTTATTTTTGTTCCTAATGGAAATGTATATTTTTTATTGATGATAGGCAACATTGGTTCGCCGGTTTTCATTAGGTGTGATGTAGATTCTTTTAATTCGATGGTTGTATA
>JAGLML010000136.1 GCA_023140035.1 Thermoplasmatales archaeon | reverse complement strand
TCCCAAAGCACAAGCAGCGTTAAAAGTAGCTGCAGTAATAGCTTCAGCAGGTGTCATCTTCATATTAAGACAAGCAAGTTGAATTATAAACTGCATGTTTTCAGTCCAGCAGTTAGGATTAAGATCTGTAGCAAGTGCAACAGGAACACCGAGTTCTATCATTTTTCTTGCTGGAGCATAAGTTTGTTGCATTAACGAAAAAGGAGTGCCTGGAAGAAGCACACCGATAACACATTTTTTTGCCATTTCTTTTAAGCCCTTATCGGAAGACATCAAAAGATGATCTGCACTAATAGCACCTACTTCTACGGCAAGAGACGCACCACCAGTGTCAACGATCTCATCAGCATGAATTTTAGGAATAAGATCATATTTTTTACCTATCTCCAAAATTCCTCGAGATTGTTCAACAGTGAATACGCCTTTTTCACAGAATACATCACAAAATTGTGCCAAACCCTTCAATCTTGGAAACATTTCATTAATTATCACGTCAACATATTCATCAGCACTATACCCCTTTGGAACAGCATGAGCTCCTAAGAACGTAGAGACAATATCCATACTGTGACTCTCGTTTAGTTTCTTTTGAATTTTCAAAATTTTAAGCTCTGTTTCAGTTTCAAGCCCATATCCACTTTTTGCCTCGCATGTCGTTGTCCCATGCATAAGCATGCTGTCAAATCGGTTTTTACTCTGTCTCAACAGGTTTTCTTCTGTGGCTTTACGTGTTTCATTCACGGTATAAAAAATTCCACCGCCTTTTTTGAGAATGTCCATATATGAAAGCCCTCTGAGCTTCATATCAAGTTCAAACTCTCGTGATCCAGCGAAAACAACATGAGTGTGGGGATCAACAAAACCGGGCATTACTGTTTTACCTTTCGCATCAATAACTGTTTCTGATTTGTATTTCAGATTTTTACCAACAGCGACAATAAGTCCATCTTTTATTGCAATTGATCCTTTTTTGAGTATACCAAGATTGTTCATTTCCTGTTTTATTCTTGGTTTATTTTGTCCTTTTAATGTGATAATCTCGTTTGCATTTTCTATGAGGATATCTACTGTTTCCATGTTGTTCTCCCAAACAGTTAAAAGAAGAACCTAGATTAAGGGTTTGCGGTGTATAAGTATGGAGAAAATAGTTGAATGTGTTCCAAACTTTAGCGAAGGACGGGATAAATCAGTTATTAATGCTATATCTGCCGCTGTTGAATCAGTTGAAGGTGTAAAACTTCTTAATGTTGACCCTGGTGAGGATTTTAATAGAACTGTTTATACTTTTGTTGGGGGGCCAGAGGCTGTTTTAGAAGCTGCTTTTAGAGGTGCAAAAGTTGGTATTGCTCTTATTGATATGTCAAAACATAAAGGTGAGCATGCCCGGATGGGTGCTCTTGATGTGTGTCCTTTTATTCCAATTAAAAGCGTTACCGATGATAGTTGTATAAAGCTTTCAAAAAAATTCGGGGAACGTATGGCTAAGGAATTAGGTGTACCAGTGTTTCTATATGCAAAATCTGCAACTAAACCTGAAAGAGTTAGATTACCAGATATTAGAAAAGGGGAGTATGAAGCTCTTGAAGAAAAATTCAAAGACCCTGGTTTTAAACCAGATTATGGGACGCCAGTTTTTGTTCCCAAAAGTGGTGTTACTGCTACTGGTTGTAGAGACATACTTCTTGCGTATAATATCAATTTGGATACAAATGATAAATCTGTTGCATCGAAAATCTCTGGTATAATAAGAACAAGCGGGGTTATTAAAAAAGACAAAGATGGAAATAAAATAATTGGTCCAGATGGTAAACCAGAACGTATTCCTGGTAGATTCAAAGGTGTTCAAGCTGGTGGGATGATGTATGATGAGAATATCGCACAGGTTTCTATGAATCTTCTTAACTATCGTGACGTAAATCTTCATGATGTTTTTGAAGCAGTCAAAGAGGAAGCGAAAAAACTTGGTGTAAAAGTAACAGGTAGTGAAATAGTTGGTGTAGTTCCAAAGGAATCATTGGTTCTAGCGGGAAAGTTTTATTCTAAAAAAGAAGGAGTTAAAATAACTGATGAAGATGAATTAGTTTCATTTGCTATAGATAAACTAAGGCTCTCTGAGCTTTATACATTTAAACCAGAGGAAAAAGTAATTGAATACATGGTCGAAGAAACTGGTCCTCTTGCTTCAATGAAAATAAATAATTTCCTAAACGAGCTAGCATCGAGTAGTCCTGCCCCTGGCGGTGGAAGTGTTGCAGCATTATCTGGAGCTCTTGGAACTGCACTCTCATCCATGGTATATAATTTAACCATTGGAAAAGAGAAATACGAAGATGTACAAGATGAAATCAAAAATACATTAGAAAAAAGTGAGCGAATAAGAAAGCAACTTACCGAACTAATCGACAAAGATACAGAGGCTTTTAATGATGTTATGAAAGCATTTAAAATGCCCAAAGAAACAGAAGAGCAAAAAGAAAAGAGAAAACAAGCCATACAAAAAGGTTACAAAACTGCTGCGAAAGTTCCACTTGAAACAGCTAAAGCCTGTGAAAAAATACTGGATATTGCGATGGTTGTTGCTGAAAAAGGCAATAAGAATTCAATTACCGATGCAGCAGTTTCTGCTCTTATGGCACAGGCAGGTGTGAAATCAGCCATCCTCAACATTAAAATTAATTTGGGTTCAATAAAAGATGATGAGTTTGTGGAAAGGATTTCTTTTGAAATAGACGAACTACAAAAAAACGCTGACGACAAGGCAAATGAAATAATGAAGATTGTGGAAAACTCATTATAACTTAATTTTGATAAATTCAGGATTGAAATATATGCCGCTAACTCCTGGTAATATCTATGAACTTCTTTTAGATCATTTTGGAAATCAAGACTGGTGGCCAGTTGACAAAGATTATCACAAAGGAAATGTTAGTGATCCAAGATTTGAGATTATAATTGGAGCCATACTTACACAAAATACTGCATGGGGCAATGTAGAAAAGGCATTAGAGAATCTAAAGACAAGCAACTCACTTACAGTAAGAAAAGTCGTGGAAACTGACTTAGAAAATCTGAAAACAATGATACAACCATCTGGCTTTTTTAATCAAAAAGCAAAGCGACTTAAGATTTTGGCTTCTCACTTACGTGAAAATTATAAAGATGACCTGGACAGATTTTTCGACAGAGATCTGCAAGAAATAAGAAACGAGTTATTATCGCTGAATGGCATAGGTCCTGAAACCGCTGATTCTATATTATTATACGCTGGGAACCATCCAATATTTGTCGTCGATGCATATACAAAACGCATTTGTAAAAGGTTACCTGTTGAAATAAATGGAGAATCCTACGATGAAATCCAGCAATGTTTCGAAGATGAGCTACATGAATGCTTTCCCAAGAAAGATACTGCACAGTTGTATAAAAAATTGCATGCTTTACTTGTTGAGCTGGCAAAAAATTATTGTAAGAAAAAACCTAAGTGTAATAGGTGCCCTTTAAAAAATCAATGTGAATTCAACCTAATTAAAACCAAGTTAGCTGTGAAATAAAAAATAAAAGGTTTTTAGTCAATTTTTGCTATAAGGAGTACCTTACTTTTATTTATTAATATAATAGTAAAAGC
>JAGLML010000135.1 GCA_023140035.1 Thermoplasmatales archaeon | reverse complement strand
AAGCAGCGTATGCAATGGTTGAAGAAGTTCGCTATCAATTTAAAAAATTCAAACTATTGGAAAGCGATAAGAATAAGCCAGATTATGAGAGATGCGTTAGAATAAGTACTAATAGGGCTTTGAAAGCGATGATGTTGCCTAGTTTATTGGCAGTAGTTACTCCAGTTGTTGTTGGAATTATATTGAAACCAACTGGGCTTGGGGGCCTTTTAATGGGTTCTATTGCTACTGGTTTTCTTTTAGCAGTATTTCTTTCAAACTCTGGTGGCGCATGGGACAATGCAAAAAAATACATTGAATCTGGAAATCTTGGTGGCAAAGGATCTAACGCTCATAAAGCTACCATAATAGGTGACACCGTAGGCGACCCATGTAAAGATACATCAGGACCATCTCTCAACATACTTATAAAGCTCATGTCAATTGTATCATTGGTGTTTTTACCACTAATTATTGCATTCAACTTATAAATATAAAGGAGGTTTAGAAATATATGAAAAAAGAATTTGAAGAAGGGGATATAAAAATCACCGTAGACTATGACAAATGCACAGGTGCTGGAGAGTGTGTTACTGCTTGTCCAGTAGAGATATTTGAATTAGTCGACGGAAAGGCAGTAGTAAAAGATGTGGGTGAATGTATTGAGTGCTGTGCATGTGTAAGCGCATGTCCACAAGAAGCTATTGAACACAGCAGTTGTTGAATGTGAAACTGATTTGTACCTGTTTTTATCTTGGAAGATAAGATAGGGACACTTTCCTGCATATCATCAGTGGGTTGCCTGCCCTGAGTGATATAGCAATATTGTTTGCAGATGGCGATAAACAAGCACAATATAATCCTGTTCATTATTTCAACTTGTTTAAATTACTGGATTCCGAACCGCCACCATAATCACTATCCCGTCTTTTTTTCTTTTTTAATTATTATTTTTTCAAAATCTCATCAATTTTAATCTTTAAATCCTTCATATCAAAAGGTTTTTCAATAAACTCTTCAGCCAATTCAACAGATGCTATTTTACTTGTTCTATCTCCTATTGCTGAGATAAAAATAATAGGGATTTTTCTCCATTCTAAATTTTCTCGCAATTTTCTTGCAACTTCCCACCCATTCATCTCTGGCATCATGATATCCAATAGGATAAGATCTGGGAGGTTATTATTTTTTTAAGAGGTCGAAGCATTGCATCCCGCTATCAGCGGTTACCAATTCATATTCATCACTAAAAGATTGAAAGACTGCTTTGATTGTAAGTAAAAAATCTTGTTCATTATCCACTACCATTATTTTCTTCATAAACATCTCTTCTCCGGAAATATTAATCGAGCAACCAGTAATCAGGTTTATAAATTTATAACTTTACATTTTCTTTTCTAATAGTATTCACGAATCTGGCGTGGCACTAACCAATTTTTTCCTGTAGAAAAGTTTAAAAAAAACCTATTTTTGCCTCTTTTGACTTTTGAACTACTAAAAAAGTTACTTTCTCACTAAAACCTCCTATGTGAGCCCTCCGAATGATGAATCGGTTCACATCTTTTTATTTTTTAATTCCATATTGCAATTGTAGAAATTAAATCAGTATAGCAAACTTTTGTGATTTTTGTTACAATAAAAATATTAGGAAAGATATTTAAATAGGACAATTATATCAAATACTGGAAACTTTTATTTAAGGGAGGAAAAAAATGAAAAGAGATAATATTTTGAAAGGAGCTGGTGTTTTGCTGATTGCCTCAGTGCTATTGTTTTCCAATCTATCCGTAATGGCAAATACCACCATGGATACGTCAAAACAGAATATTCAAACTAATAAATCATTATCGTCTTCACTGGTATTTGGTCAAGACTATGAAATTCTACTTGAGGAAAATTTTACAGATGGAAACATGCCCCCAACAGGTGACTGGGGGGTCTGGGATCTCATTCAAACTAATCAGATTGAAACGTGGTATATCGACTCTAGTATTCCCCATAGCTATCCTTACTGTGCCACAGTTCATCGTGGCAGTGAACTCAGTCTACAAGACGAATGGCTGATTACACCGAGTTTAAATTTCAGTAAATATTCAAGTATCTATCTAGAATTCTATTGGTATGCAGACTGGTGGACGTCTCAAGTTGCAAATATTACTAATTTAAATGTTAGTATTTCAACCGATGGCGGGTCAACCTGGACGTTGATTTGGAGTGAAGATTACTTAACCGGCGGATTCCCTACTTGGGAGTGGATTTATACTAATGATGGAAATTTGATTGACTTGTCAGATTATGCTGATGAAACTGATGTGAAGATTGGCTTCCAATATTATAGCAATAGTACGGAACAACCACAAGCTCAAGAGTTTAGCATTGACGATATCAAAGTATTAGCTGACGTAGAGGAATTTAAGTGTCATAATCATGGACCTTATGAGTGGTGGTGGCCGGTGCAATATGACTACCTTATCCCAGGCGTAAGATTTCATGGAAGTGCTGAAGGCGGAAAAACACCATATCATTACTACTGGGATTTCGGTGACGGCAATTCTTCAACACTAAAGGATCCTATACATTTATATGAAGATCTTGGGACATTTAATGTTACATTAAGAGTGGAAGATTCTTCTAACCCACCCCGAATTACAGTTAATGAAACATACGCAAATCTTTTTTTGTTACCACCACCAGACATTGACATACAAATTAGGCTCATTTCATTTGGAATAAAAGTTGATATCGAAAACCCTGGAGAATACAATGCCACATATGTTAATTGGACAATGGTTGTTCACTGGGCTCCACTGCAAATTAGGGAAAAATTGGTAGCAAATGGGACCATTGATAGGTTGGCACCAGATGGTACGGAACTAATAGAAAGCGGATACTTTTTTGCATTTGGACGTATTCATATAACAATATCAGTACACCCAGAAAACCTACGTGGACTGATTAAACATTTTAATGCATTTAAAATCGGCCCATTTGTATTTGTATACAATGCAGGTTAGTAGTCAGATAGTGGCTCTGTAGATGGTATTTATCTGCTAGCTCTCTCTTTTTCTTTTTTTTGATTAGAGAATCAGGAATTAGATGAAAAAGCCCTGTTGAAATTAGTCTAAACAGCATAAATAATGCCCTCCAACGCATTCTTTCTTTTTTGGTAATAATATACCATTCAAAAGGCTTAGAACGTGTTAGAACTCGCGTATATCCGACAATTGCCGAAAAGAATATCGGCAATATTTAAATATTCTTTAAACATATAATCATATGTTGGAGTGGAGGAGGGTTTTCTGCTTCTAAGTTTTCTTTTTCATTTTTTTACCTCCCCAGTATCTCCCCTCCCTTCAATTTATCGTATTTACTTAAACCACTACTTTTCATTGTCACATGAGTCAGATGAGGGGAAAAATATCCCCTTTGATCTTAGAATCTGGCAAATCCGGCAGGTTTCTGAAACAACATTTACGTTATCATGCATTATAATTCTTTCAGCAGTGGTATTTATTTCTATTAGTATATCTTGATCTATGATTTTTGTCTTCCCGCGTTTTTTTGATAAATATTGACTAACTGCAGCAGGAGTTACTCCAAGTTTTTTAGCAGCCTCCTTCTGACTTAACCCAAAATTTTTGGTCATACTTTCGGCTATTTCTTTTC
>JAGLML010000134.1 GCA_023140035.1 Thermoplasmatales archaeon | reverse complement strand
GCAACACATCAAATCCGTCGAACTTCAATTTGGATGCAACATTCTGGGCATCAGGCGAATCTATGCGTATATGACTTGATGTATCAGAAAAAACCGGCATACTCAATCCTGCTTCGTCGTTAGTCAGGTCAATACTCCCTCCTGTAGAAACAGATAAAGCTGTCGTTATAAATAATATGCATACCGCTAAACTTAAAACAAGTTTCATTTTTTCATTCATATTTTTCTTCATTTTTCAATCCCCTATAGAATAATATAGAGTTGCGTTATATAAATGTTTACAATAATAGATAGTTATATTTTCTCCCGAGTTTATTAGTTGATTTTGTTTATGACTCTTCCGTAGGTTTTATTACGTACTTAGTTGATTTCGGATTCAGATGGATGTTGATAAAACAATTAAAGAGCTGTCTCAAAACGAGAAAAAAGTACTTTTAACTCTCAAAAAACTTAACGGAGAAGGATCCCCGGAAGATATCTTGAAAAACGGCGATTTCAATCAAGAAGTAGAAGTTATGAACGCCTCTTCATGGCTTCGATCAAAGAAATTAGTTAGTATTGAAGAACATATGAAAACTGTTTATTCTTTGGGCAAAGACGGAAAACGTTTTTTAGAAAAAGGACTGCCAGAGAAAAGAGCATTAAAGTTAATTTATGAAAAAAAAGGAAGAACAATCTTAAAGGAACTTGCTGTCTCTCTAGAAAAAAACGAAATACCAATTGCCATTGGCTGGCTTAAAAAGAACGGTTGGGCAAACATAAAAAAAGATAAAGAAACTTTTTTAGAACTTACAGAAAAAGGAAAAAAAGCACTTACTGAAGAGAGTGATGATGCAAAAATACTTCAGCTTCTCAAAGAAAACGATAATATAGAGATTAACAAAAATAAAATCAATTCATTGTTATCCAGAAAGAATGTAATTAAAGAGAAAGATATTATTACTAGTACTATACTTTTGACAGAGAATGGTAAAAAGGCACTTGAGAAAGGTTTTGAAATTAAAGATGAAATTTCTCAAGTAACTTCATCCATCATCAAAAACAACGAATGGAAAAGTAATATTATCAGACCTTATGACATTAATGCATTTGCGCCTGCAGTTTATGGAGGAAAGCCACATCCTTTGGTCGATCTAATATCCAAAATCAGACAGATATTTTTAGAAATGGGATTTCAGGAGATCCAAGGGGATTTTGTTGAATCTTGTTTCTGGAATATGGACGTGCTATTTATTCCTCAGGATCACCCAGCAAGAGAGATGCAAGATACCTTGTATTGTAAAACTCCATCTAAAATAAAAATTGAAGAGAAACAGTTGTTAAATGAAATCGCAAAGGTGCACGAAAACGGTGGCACTACCTCTTCAACGGGTTGGGGCTATGAATTTTCTAGAATTGAGGGTGAACGAGCTCTATTAAGAACCCACACAACAGTTAATACAATTCGTTATCTTTATAACAATCCAAAACCACCTTCCAAGGTTTTCTCCATAGGACGTGTTTTTAGAAAGGAAAACATTGATGCTACTCATTTGCCAGAGTTTTATCAGATCGAAGGTATTGTTCATGAGGAAGATACCAACTTTAGACAATTAATAGGTGTTCTAAAAGAATTTTATAAAAGAATAGGTTTTGAAAAGATCCGCTTTAGACCCGGTTATTTCCCATATACAGAGCCCAGCATGGAAGTCGAGGTTTTCTGGAATGACGAGTGGATGGAATTAGGCGGAAGTGGCATTTTCAGACCAGAAGTTACAGAACCTGTTGGAGTTGAAAATCCTGTACTTGCTTGGGGTCTTGGCTTGGAAAGGCTTGCAATGTTAAAGTTTGGTGTGACTGACATACGCAGTTTGTACATTAGCGATTTAGAATGGCTTAGAAAGAAATCTTTGATTTAACTTTACGTTAACTATATTTTTGATTTTCCATATGGAATACACTCCCGCAATATTTATTAAATATTAGATATATTATATTTTCTGAAAAATGGTAACTGTTGTAAACAAACATTTATATATTAACCGGTTTGATAATAGTTACCGAGGTTGTGAATATATGCATTCAAACAGGCCGCTAAGAGCAACTCTAATATCAGTTATCTTAGTCTTAGGTTCATTATTACCAGCATTAATTATTATCCCTACAGTTGGAGCTGAAACGGTAAGTGGTGAAAATACATTTTATTTTAAAAATGCTCTCTCCTTTGACTTTGGAGATGAGATTGGGATACCCGTTTCACAAGACAAACCGACAAAACAAGATGATTCCAAATATCCCCCCAGCGTTGTTAGGAAAAATACATCGAAAGTTATTTTCAAACAGGAATTAAACTCTGATGAAATGCTATATTGGATGACTGCTTGGACCTTTTATTTATTAGATGAAATTGACGATAATTTGAGCGGTGTATTTGGTGATTGGGAAGGATTTGAACTTTTTTTTCCGCATCCATATCGAATAGTAGAAATATACGAATACGACGGTAATGAAACAGTTGAAATAAAGGGTGATATTGTCTTTGACCTTTATTTTTCATCACATCAGAGACAGAGACTCCCAAAATACCGAGACGAAGTGAAAGTAGGATTATACTCCATAGGTACTTTTCTTCCAGAAGAGATAATGAATACAACAAAGGAAATTAAGCCAGGTCCCATTAGACAAAACGGTATATCTAGACAACAAATCATATTAGAAAATACCAATCTTACATTAGAACCTGGAGAAAGTTTGTTATTTTCAATCGAAATAATTCAGAGTAATAAATCAAATTTAGTTGGTACCATCATAAAAAATATAATAGATGAAGAAAGAATTTTAAATCGATGGAAAAAACGGGCAAATATTTTAGAAAACATTACAAAATTATCAGAACTAGGTACATTAATAAATGATGTAATTCCCCTATTTGAAGAGTTTAATTTCACTGTAGATGATATCGCTGAATTCATTGATACATTTAGATCCTCATCTTTTGTTTATGATTCGGTAGATCATCCTTCATCCGTAACTATGGAATTTAGATTGCCTGGCGAAGATGAAAATACAAAAGTATATTACCTACATAATGAAAATAAAATGAATACTAATGAACCTACTGAGAGCAAGAGTCTAAAGCAACAACTATCCGATAGTCATGTAGAGTGGGATGGGCCTGCTTTAGATAAAAGAAATAAGATAGTCAAGAAGGTTTCAGTTGATTTATACCTACAATATCTTAACATATTAAATCCCGGTAGAGCCCAAGTAGGAGTAACATTGTTTGATGGGAGTACTGAAATAACTTCTCCTTCAGTAAAAGCGTTGGATAGTTCTAACTTTTTTGCACAAACCCCAACCACATTTACTTTTGAAGACGTGAATTACGAGTTATTCTATGGACACAACTTAACCATAGGGGTCTCTCTTGCAAACGGCTCCAAACCAGGGATAAGAAAAGTATCGTTATTATATGATTCGAGTGAAAAACCATCTTCGGTCAAAGTAATATTTGCAGAAACAGATAACATTCGATTTGATAGCACTACAGACCCAGATAATGGATTGATAGTTCCTGGAGGAAGCGTCAAGTACACCCTAAATATCACAAGCAAATATGATGATGATCTTTATATTGATGTTTTGGAGGGCAAAAAAGGTGACTGGGAAGTTTCAATTA
>JAGLML010000133.1 GCA_023140035.1 Thermoplasmatales archaeon | reverse complement strand
ATACAACAAGTACGATTGACCCTGAGGGCCATCCGATTTACTTTAAGTGGGATTGGGGTGATGGGTATATTAGCGACTGGATGGGGCCATATAATTCAAGTGTAACTATAAAATCAAATCATAGCTGGACTAAGAAGGGATACTATGAAATTAAGGTAAAAGCTAAAGATATTTATGATGCTGAAAGCAACTGGTCAGAAACATTAACTGTTGATATTATTGATGGAAAAATAAATTTTCTCATAGGACGAATTTCTAATTTCAGTGAAGGCCCTTATTACTGTACTTTCAATGCTGACAGATTAATATGGTTGAGCAATCCTCCTCTGGGAATTAAGTATTACTCTTCAGGTGAAAAACTAGCAATAAGAAGCGATTATGCAGGGACAGTAAAAGAGCGTTTTATAATATGCCTTTTTTGAATGAGAAATACAACACCAACTATCACTTTATATAGACTCTAAAAACATGATCAAAAGTACTCCAAGAACTGGTTGCTCAAACAGTAAGAAATGTAACGATATGAATCTGTAAGAAAATCTGATGAACACCACTTACAATGGAAGTCATGCCTGGACACGTACATTTGTTTTAAGTGCACCGCAGAATATGTCTCTCAAGAACAAGTGATTCATTACATTGCCGAACAGGAGAAAGAGCTGAAAGGCATAAAACTTTTCAGTTTTACAATATTTGACAAGAGATAGAAGACATTAGCCGACTGAGAGGTCAACTAATGTAAATCTCCGTTTTGAAGAAACGGATTCTTAGCAATTCTTTGATAATATAAAAAAGAAAAAGAGATTTTTGGCAATATTGCTATTTTGCCATTCATGCATTAATCTGATTCTAGTAGATTTCGAAGTTTGTAAGGATCCCAACCACGAATGTGATCAAGCCAAGACCAAACTGGAAAATCCGGTAGAAGGAGCCTATTGGTTCCTTGAAAACAACAAGATCTGGGAATGTGCATACTCCACCAGATCTGTCCCCAAAAGGATTTAATTCGTAGTATCTTATTCTAGCAACTTGACCATGATACCAATCTCCTACACGATTTAATCTGAAAAACATTCCGGTAACTAGTACTCGATCAAATATTTCTTTTGGTTCTGGATCTTTTTCCGTCTCTGTCATCCCTGTTGCCAGGGGTATTGTAGTTAGCATCAGCATGCAAACAAGTAGGCCGATTATTTTCTTTTTCATAACCTTCATAATTTTTTTCCCCAATCACTAATATATCAATCAGTATATAAATGTTTTGTTAATTTAACCAAAAATATTCCTCAATTTGTCCTCAAAGCGTAAAAGTTTATTCATAGATTTCTCGAGAATTTGGTTTGAGATATCTACTAAAAGCTGTAGATATTCCTCCTTACAGAATAGAAATCCATCTCTTCCAATGGGTGCATCAAGACGTTCGGTACTGCAAACCTCGACAACGATTTTCCTCCCAATAGATTTCATTCCTGAGTTTTTAAATCCACTTGCTATCGCGGTTTTTACAATCTTATCTGCCATCTCGCTTGTAGCTACTACGATGTGTATTATAGGTGATTGTGCAATTAACCATAACAGACCATTTTTCGCTTTTGTTGCTGCTGTTTCTACTTCGTTAGGTTCTATTGTTCTATGCCATTTTCCAAGGAATCTCGCTCTTTTTTTATCTCCTATACTAGGTATTTCCAATAAAACAATTCTGCCGGCACAACTACTCGAGGTATAACATTCTTCAGAATCATTAATTAAACTGAGTATTGGTAGGATTTCTTTATCTGCTTTCTTTTCAGTGCAGGCTTTTTCTAGAGATTTGAGGGCTTTCTCTTTTGCATCCAAAAACTCTTTTTTTACCATTTTTAGTCTCTTACTATTTTTATTTCAGGCATTTATGCTGAGTTTCTATTATAATATCTCGCTTATTAAGTTCATCAAAGAAAGGTGTACAAGGAACAATCTCTTCTGGGCAAAAAACACCTCGTTCTTTGATTACACCGCATTCAATCATCTGAGCAATAATAGAAACAGGATATCCGGTTGTACGCATCATCGCAGTAATATTGTTCTCTTCATCATAGAAATCTATTATTATATAGTCTAAATAGTATTCTTTACCATCTTTGATTCCTTTGCTTAAAACCTTAATCAAAACTACGTCTTTATCGTTGATAGGCAAACTTGTTAATAGAAACATAACAAATAAATCCCTGGGAATAACCTTTTGTTCTCCAATTTTAATCATCTTTTCTCCCGCTAGTCCAAGATCTAAAAGAGCTTTAAATTTTTCACAATGACCCGGATATCGGATTGTCTTATAATCAAGGTAGCCTATCCTATCCTTATATGTATATGGAAGGGTAGAGCTACCACCAGATGTCAAAAAAGCCTCCATCTTTTCAAAAGGTTCAGGAAATTTTATGGTTTCAAGTTCAGTCATGGATTTCTTTTTGATTATACTGCCGTGATCAAGAATTATTGCATCTTCGACATATTCATTGATAAGACCATATGGTGAGAATACAATCTGATAATTAAGGGGAGGTCTCGGAGAGATAGGTAGTCCTCCGACTCTTATTTTTACAAAATCAATATAATCCATGTGTTCAACAATATCTCGAGTAATAATTGATGTTAAACCTGGTGCAAGACCACAATCTGGAATCAAGGCAACATCTTGTTTTCTAGCGTTTTCAAACAGATTTCGTTCTCTTTTTACAATGTCGTTGTTTCCTCCAAGGTCAAGAAAATGGGTTTTTGTCTCTATTGCTATTTTTGCTAAAATATAGTTGAACTTGTAAGGAACTGCAGAGATTGCTACGTCATAGTTTTGGAAATGTTTCTTTACATCATTTGTTTTTTCAACATCTAAAGTATGAAAATCTATATTTTCTCGCTCTAGAAATTTTTCAGCGGATTGTATTGTTTTTTTGTCTTTGTCCGCGATTGTGATATTGTCGAAATTTGAATGTTTGTATAGGTCGTATGCGATTGCCCGCCCCATCATTCCCGAGCCAAGAACGAGAATTTTCATGGTATCCTTCTGCCAATTAATATTTTTTGGAATGCTGGGTACCATTTAAAACCGTTTCTCTAGGATCATTGCATAATTATTATATTGGATTGCTATATTTCGGGGACCCGCAAGGGAGATCAATTATGACTAAAGAACTGTGGGATAGTAAAATAGAGGTAATGCCTCTTGGTGAATTGAAAGAATTACAGTTAAAAAGATTAAAAAATGATAGAGTAGGTCTATAGAAACAATAGATTTTATCGTGATAGACTCAAAGAGGCAAAAGTAGAATCTGATAATATTAAGACTTTAAAAGACATTGAAAAAATCCCTTTTTAAATTTGCTCATTGTGACTCTTGTAAAACAAAGTTTTGATGACAAACGAGGGCGTGTAGAATCAAAATACAGATTCCAATAGGGCTAATCTGTGGCCCCCTATTGTGTAATTTAAGCTGAAATAGTTTTATTAATAGTTGAATGTTATGAGATTAAAAGGAGATCGCAAATGAATAAACAATATATTATCGTTGCAATAATAATTATTTTGTTGACTGTTGGGCTTATCGGATGTATAGAAGATAACATCTTATGGGAAAAAACCTATGATGGAATGGGGAATTGGGACAGGGCTGCTGCAACTACAATAGATCCTTCTGGTAATATATATGTTGCTGGTTATGC
>JAGLML010000132.1 GCA_023140035.1 Thermoplasmatales archaeon | reverse complement strand
GAATTACGTCCCGTTTAATAGAACCGAGTTCCATTGAAAAGATATTCATGATAGATGATCATATTGGTTGTGCGACTTCTGGTCTTGTTGCAGATGCGAGAGCTCTTATCGATAGGGCTCGTATAGATGCTCAGATAAATGAAATAACATATGATGAAAAAATACAGATTAAAACGCTTGTTAAACGCATTTGTGATTTTAAACAGACATACACTCAATATGGTGGAGTAAGACCTTTTGGAACTGCTCTCTTAATAGCAGGTGTAGATGAAACAGGACCTAGATTGTTTTCCACAGATCCCTCTGGTGCCTTGATGGAATATAAAGCGAGCAGTGAAGGGTCTGGACGTAGTGGAGCTATGGCATATTTCGAGGAAAATTATAAAGAAAACCTGTCGTCGGAGGAAGCCATTGATATGGGTATAAAGGCAATGCATAAAGGTACCGAAGGAAAACTAAATCCTGATGCTGTTGAGATAGGTGTAGTAAAAAAAGATATTGCGTTTCATATACTTTCACAAGAGGAAACGAAAACATATATATCTAAGGCAATTGGAGGTAAGTAGTTTTGGTAAGCCTCGATAAGGCAGTTATTGCACGATTACAAAAAGGAGAAGATCACTTCGAAATTCTTGTAGATCCTAAAACAGCTGAGCAACTAATCGAAGGTAAAGAAGTAGATGTTCTTTCATGCCTTGCCATAGATGCAATTTTTAAAGATTCTAAAAAAGGCACCCATGCCCCTCAAGAATCAATTCAAAAACATTTCGGTACAGATGAAGTTGAAATAATTGCAAAAGAAATCATTTTACATGGAGAAATACAACTGACTACAGAACAAAGACATGAGATGCAGGAGCGGAAAAGAAAACGTATTGTTGACGTAATTGTTAAAAATGCAATGGACCCTAAAACAAAGACTCCCCATCCACGTCAGAGAATTGAACTTGCAATGGAAGAAGCAGGAGTTCATATTGACCCGTTTAAACCAGTTGATCAGCAAGTGAAAATTGTAGTAGATGTTTTAAGACCCATTGTACCTATTTCAATGGAGCAGGTGAGGGTATCAGTAAAAATTCCACCTCAATATACCGGTAAGGCTTATGGCGTCGCTCGTAACTACGGCGTTTTAGAGAGGGAAGATTGGCAATCTGATGGCTCATGGATTGGTATTGTTAAGATTCCAGCAGGTATGCAAACAGATTTTTATGATAAATTAAATGATGTTACTAAGGGGAATGTAGAAACCAGGATTTTAAAGTGATTTTGAAGAGGTTATCATTCTATGCCAAACGAAGAACGAAAGATTGTTTTACCTAGCCAGATTTTGGGAGATATAAAATCCAATAAGGCAGGTCGAGGTACTTTTATTGAAAATGGGAAAATCATATCTGAGAAATTAGGCATATTAAATGCAAATTCAAATTTTATAAACGTAATACCTTTGGAAGGTCGTTATGAACCTACTGTGGGCGATTTTATCATTGGTGTTGTCGAAGAGGCTTTGTCTGCAGGCTGGTTAGTCGATATCAATGCTCCATCTCCTGCTTTTTTACACGTAAATGAGGTACCTTGGGATGTTGAATTCGGCGATACCGAAAAATATTTAAACAGAGGCGATTCCATAATGGCAAAGGTTTCACAGATTGATGAATTAAAGAAATTCCAAATTACATTGAAAGATCGTAATTTATATAAAATTAAAGGGGGTCACATAATCGAAGTGGAACCTTCTAGAGTACCAAGAATTATTGGTAAAAAAGGATCTATGATCGCTTTAATAAAGAAATATATCCGCTGTCGCGTTTTTGTTGGCCAGAATGGAAAAATTTGGGTTGATGGAGATACGAAAAGCATAGAAAGGGTGTTACAAACTATATATAAGATAGAAAGTGAAGCCATTACATTTGGACTCACAAATAGAATCGAAGAACTATTGAAAAAAGACGCAAAGGATGTGCGATAATGGAATTAGATATCAAATTGATTGATGACAATGGAAAACGATTAGATGGAAGAAGTGCTGAAGAGTTAAGAAAAATCAAGATTGAGGCAGGAGTATTGCACAGAGCAGATGGCTCTTGTTATCTTGAATGGGGTGGCAATAAGGTTTTAGCTGCTGTTTATGGTCCAAGAGAAGCCATTCCAAGACATACGCAAAATCCTCTAAGGGCAATTGTGAACGCTAGGTACAATATGGCTGCTTTTAGTGTTGAAGATCGTAAACGACCAGGACCGGATAGGAGAAGTAGAGAAATTTCTAAAGTGATTTCAGAAGCCTTAGAAAAAGTTGTTTTAACGGAACACTTTCCTAGATCCGCAATTGATGTGAATATTGAAGTATTAGATGCAGAAGCAGGTACCCGGTGTGCAGGCCTTACCGCAGCAGGCGTAGCGCTCGCAGATGCTGGCATTCCAATGAAAGATATTCCTGTAGCATGTGCTGCAGGTAAGATCGCAGGTCAAGTCGTTATAGACCTTGGAAAGGAAGAGGACAACTTCGGTGATGCAGATTTGCCTGTAGCAATTTCTCCACGCACTAACGAAATTCTACTTCTTCAAATGGATGGACATCTAACTGTTGAAGAGTTCAACAAAGCATTGGATCTTGCGATCAAGGGTTGTCATGCAGCATCGGAGATTCAAAAGAAAGCAATATTGGATAAGTATCAATCTATCGAGGGGGCAGAATAATGTCAATTGTACCATTAATCAAACGTGACTATATTTCCAAACTCGCAGAACAAGGAAAACGAGTTGATGGAAGAAGATTTGATGAATATAGAAAAATTGAAATTGAAACTAATGTAGTTAATAAGGCGGAAGGATCAGCGAGGGTTAAAATTGGTAATACACAGGTGTTAACTGGAATAAAAATGGCTGTAGGTGAACCGTATTCTGATTCTCCCGAATCCGGCGTTTTAACGACAGCCGCAGAACTCATTCCGCTTGCTTCACCAGATTTTGAGGCAGGTCCCCCACGAGAAAATGCAATTGAACTCGCTAGAGTAGTAGATAGGGGTGTAAGAGAATCTGAGGTTGTAGAATTAGATAAACTATGTCTTGAACCTGGGGAAAAAGTCTGGGTAGTATTCATTGACATCCATATTCTTGATTACGATGGCAATTTATTTGATGCTGCTTCACTTGCTTCACTTGCCGCATTGTATACTACCACAGTCCCAGCAGCTCGCTTTGAACTGGGTGAAGATTATCCATTGTCGCTTAAAGAGCCTCCAATATCCTGCACTTCTGTTAAATTTGATAACTTTGTTGTAATGGATCCTTCTCTTGATGAAGAGGAGATAGCAGATGCAAGATTGACAGTTGCAACAGATAAAAATGGCGATATTCGAGCTATGCAGAAGGGTTTAAATGGTAGTTTCACTAAGGAAGAGATACAAAAAGTTATAAAAGCCTCTCTTGATACCGGGCGAGAAATAAGAAAGCAATTGTCTGAAAGCACAGGGAAATAAAATGGCAAAAAGAACAAAAAAAGTAGGCTCAGCAGGTCGATTTCAAGCTAGATATGGGGTTAGAGCACGAACGCGAGTAAGGGATGTAGAAATTCAGCAAAGGGCAAAACATAAGTGTCCAAAATGCGGTCAGAATACAGTTAAGCGAAGTGGAACAGGTATCTGGACATGTAAAAAATGTGGAAATACTTTCGCTGGTGGCGCGTATATACCAAAAACTGCACAAGGTCT
>JAGLML010000131.1 GCA_023140035.1 Thermoplasmatales archaeon | reverse complement strand
GTTCCATCTTCAGCGATACAAGGTGACGACCTTATCCAATCATCTGCAATCCGTTTCCTCCATTTCTCTGTTCCATCAGAGTTTATTGCAATAATATCACCACCAGCAACGCTACTTATTTGTGTACCAACGTAGATTGTCCCATCGGCAGAGATGGCAGGAGATGACTGAGTAATGTGTGCTGAACTAGAACCAACGGTAAAAGTCCATTTTCTCGTTCCATTTGGATAAATCGCATGGAGTTTGTTCAAGCTACCAACGTAGATAGTGCCATCGCTTGCAATTGAAGGGTTTGTTTCGGTTCCAGCCCCATATTTCCATTTCATCGTGCCATTGTTTGGATAAAGAGCGTAGAGATAACCATCAAAAGAACCAATATAAACCGTTCCGTCATCGGCTATAGACGCTGGACCTTTTATATAGTGCCCTGTTTTGAATCGCCACTTGAGTGTACCGTTGGGATTCATAGCATAGAAATAAGTATCTCCAGAGCCACAATATACAGTTCCATCATCACCTATAGCAGGGTCACAAGTGATATAATATCCAGTATGATACCGCCATTTCTCAGTACCATTGGGATTAACAGCAAAAATATTGCAACCTGTTCCCATTGTTCCAAAGTATATAGTTCCATCATCTCCGACGACTGGAGATGATGCTATTGTGTCACCTGCATCAAACCTCCATTTCCTGATTCCAGTAGTTGAATTAAAAGCATATAAACTGTCATCCCATGAGCCAACATAGAGTGTTCCATCTTCAGCAAGAGCAGGAGCAGAGGTAATATCACCACCTGTGTGGTATGTCCATTTCAATGTACCATTGGGATATATAGCATAAATATCCCAATCATTATCTCCAAAGTAGATTATTCCATCATCACCAATAATAGGGCTATCCACACCGTCACATTTAAATCGCCATTTCTCAAAACCTGAATTATTAGCAGTGCTGTACGGACTTCTACTTGTATGATGCAGGTCGTGGCATTTCATAGGCCATGGTGAATCCATTGGACCAGATGACACACTTGTTTGTGATGATTTTACAGGTGTTGTTATTTCTTCAAAATCAGCAATTTCTAAGTTATTCCTCTGGAAATATTCTTTATAATGCTTCAGTTTAGAAGAATCATATTCATCATAATAATAGAATGCAAAATTCTCCAAAATCTCATCTTTTTGTAAAAGCTCGGAATCAGATCCAAAAGCCATTGGACTTACAGATGTAAAAATGAACAATAAAATAATTCCTGTTATTAATCCTTTTTTTAACAATCAATTGCCTCCCAAATAATTATTACACACATTAATACATTAATTACATATATTAGTGAATAATATATAAATTTTTACCAAAATCAATACTTTCAATAACCTCTGCCCGATTCTTATTAATGAAAAACGATTTTATTGGTGAGGAGGCAAAAAACGTGAAAAAGAAATTGTTAGGTATTTTTGTATGTATGCTGTTGATAGCTGTTCCTGTTGTTTCAGTAGCGGGAAATATAACAAAATATATTATTGTTTTAGAAACATCAAATGATCAGGTGAACTTACCACCGGTAAATACAGGGGATATTATAATAGATTGGATGCAACAGGAAAAACTGATTCCTTCTGATGGAACTATTGGAGATGAGTTTAGTTATTCTACCTGTATTGACGGAGATTATGCAATTATTGGAGCAAGGTTTGCAGAAGGCAATAAAGATGGATCTGGTGCTGCATATATTTTTAAACGTAATGGCACAACCTGGTATGAAGAACAAAAACTTGTTCCATCAGATGGTGCTGGTGGAGACAGGTTTGGTGTGACGGTTTCAATTGATAATGAATATGCGGTGGTTGGATCGTTTAAAAATGCTGTTAATGGAGTTAGAAAAGGTGCTGTGTATGTATATAAGCGATATGGTACAACCTGGGTTGAAGAGCAAAAACTTGTTGCTTCAGATGGAGGAGCAGGGGATAAGTTTGGAAGTGGAATCCAAATTGATGAGGATTATATTGTTGTAGGGTCGCATGTACATGATTATAACGAACATGACATTGGTGCAGCATATGTGTTTAAACGAAATGGTTCAACCTGGCATGAGCAGCAAAAACTACTTGCTTCAGATGGTCAAGAAGAAGATGAATTTGGCGGGTCAGTTTCTCTTGATGGTGATTACATCGTTATTGGAGCTGCAATGGATGAAAAATCTGGTGCTAACCATGGTGCATCATATGTATTCAAACGTGATGGTACAAATTGGATAGAAGAGCAAAAGTTGACTGCATCAGATGGTGAAAATAACGATTTATTCGGTGGTTCTGTTTCTATTGATGGTGATTATATTGTCATAGGAGCATATATGGATGATAAATCTGCCCCAAATAAAGGTGCAGCATATGTATTCAAACGTGATGGTACAAATTGGATAGAAGAGCAAAAGTTGACTGCATCAGATGGTGAATCTGGTGATGACTTTGGAGTCAGAGTATCCATTGATGAGAAAATCATTGCCATAGGCGCATGGAAAGATGTACATAACGGGAGTAGATCTGGCTCTGCATATATATTCGAACGTGATGGTACAACCTGGGTTGAAGAGCAAAAACTTGTTGCTTCAGATGCCGCTAGTGGAGATTGGTTTGGTCATTCACTTATCCTTGATGGAAATTATATGATTATTGGAGCTCCAGGTGATGAGAGCCATACTGGTTCAGCATATATTTTTACAATACCAATCATTGAAGTATCCATTGATATTAAACCGGGTAGTTATCCTAACAGCATTAATCCTAGTTCTAATGGTAAATTACCAGTTGCTATATTGACAACTGATGATTTTAATACAATTGATGTAGACCCAGATACTGTTGTGTTTTTGGGGGCTAATCCATTGAAATGGGCAGATGAAGATGTTGACGATGATGGAGATATTGATAAAATATTCCATTTCAAAACCAGAGAATTAAACTTCAGTATGCTTGAACTAATTGAAAATGAAACCTGGGCTACTCTTAGTGGTTATACCTTTGATCAGGAATATTTCGAAGGAAAAGACACAGTGAGACTTGTAAAGGGGATCATTCAATTAATATTGCTAAATGTGATTGAGCGGATAATCAATCGGTTTCCAAATGCGTTCCCAATACTAAGGCATATACTAGGACTATAAAACCAGACTAAAACCAATCTCTCTTCTTTTTTTTAATTCCATAACAGGCAGAAACAACCCTCTAACGCATTTTCTTTCTTTTTTTATCCTTTACCAAACATTTAAATTAAGTTAACTGATAACAATTTTTCCGGATATTTTTCTGGGGAGGCAAAAAAGGATGAAAAATAGTATGTGGAAGAAAGGACTTGTTTTTGGAATAATAATATTGTTTGCTGGAGCAAGTGTTATACCGATTATTAGTGGAGATGATATAGATTCTAATCTTACATCAAATAAAAGCAAATATATTAAAAAAGTTTGTATAAAAGGTGATAGAGATCAAATAGATCAATCCCAATTAGTTATTGAAAATGATGGTCAGATTATTCGTGATAATATTTGGGGAGCACAAGGTATTAAACCAACATATAAAATTCAAACAAGAGTATTTCTAGCAATATGTAAAATCGGAAATCCACCTAATGATGTGACTATTAGTATAAGGGATTCTCTATCTGGACCTGATCTTACTATTACCTCTATTCCCAAAGACCAGATTCCTCCTTATCCTGGTAT
>JAGLML010000130.1 GCA_023140035.1 Thermoplasmatales archaeon | reverse complement strand
ATCCGTGACTACATTAGAGATGCGTATACAAATTGGGAAATCGACTATGTTCTCATTGGTGGTGATGATAATGTCGTTCCAGCTCCGATATTATGGGTATATGGATTAGATGAAAATACTACCCCCTATGAGGAATATATGCCCTCTGATCTTTATTATGCATGTTTAGATGGACCATACAACTATGACGGTGACAACAAATGGGGAGAACCAACAGATGGTGAAAACGGAGGCGACGTCGATCTCGTTGCTGAAGTATATGTTGGACGGGCCTGTGTCGGTAATGCTGCTGAGGTAAATAATTTTGTAACAAAAACAGTAGCATACATCAATAAAGATCCAGGTGACGTGTATTTGACTGAAGTTTGTTTAGCTGGTGAATACCTTGGGGACTATGGTGTTGCAAGCTGGGGTGGGAATTATCTGGACCAACTAATTGACGGCTCAACTGGTGACGGCTACACTACAGTTGGCATACCATCCAGTGAATATACTATCACAACATTATATGATCGTGATTGGCCTGGTAACTATTGGCCAACATCAGAAATCATGACCACAATAAATAATGGCGTCCATATAATAAATCATCTGGGACATGCATCTTATGGATACGACATGAAAATGGATAATTACGATGTTAATACACTTTCAAATGATAAACTCTGTTTTGTATATTCTCAGGGCTGTATGGCAGGTGGCTTTGATGACGATGATTGTATTGCTGAATATTTCACCGTAAAAACAGATCATGCTGCGTTTGCAGTAATCATGAACGCACGATATGGATGGTTCTGGTCATATAGTACAGACGGTGATTCACAACGATTTCACAGGCAGTTTTGGGACGCAGTCTTTGGTGAAAACATTCCTGAGATTGGCAAAGCCAATCATGATTCAAAAGAGGATAACCTCCATATCATCGGCCGGTCATGCATACGCTGGGTTTACTATGAAACAAACTTATTTGGTGATCCAAGCCTTAGTTTTTATGAGACAGGTGTAAATGACCCGCCAGAAACACCTAGAAAACCAAGTGAAAAACCAGGGGAACAGTATACATATACTACAGACACAACAGATCCTGATGGAGACCAAGTATCCTATATGTGGGATTGGGGCGATGGAACAAATAGCGGATGGATAGGGCCATACGACTCTGGAGCAACTTGTGAAGTGTCTCATTCTTGGACTGAGCCAGGAGATTACGAAATACGAGCAAAAGCCAGGGATATTTATGGTGGTACAAGCGACTGGTCAGAACCATTAGCAGTACTTGTTGAGTTGCCTATAATTGAAATAGGTGGCATCACTAGTGGATTACTCAAAGTAAAAGTAGTCATCAAAAACACTGGAACTGCTGAGGCAACTGGTGTACAGTGGAATATCAAACTCAGTGGAGATTTTATATTACTTGGAGGTAATACATCTGGTAACAATCTCGATATCCCTGCAGGAGAAGAAAAAACAGTGAAATCGAGTTTAATATTTGGTCTTGGCAACGTTGAAATAATAGTAACTGCAGAGGAAGCAGAACAAACAACAACTGCCTTTATACTAGGTCCATTTGTAATAATGTAAATTAATTTTATTCAAAATTCAAGTCTTTTTTGAAAATAGGAGACAAGTTTTTCTAGTTTCATCCGCTCTTGTTGTGTAGTATCACGATCTCGAACTGTTACCGAATTATCTTCCAATGTCTCATGGTCAACAGTAATGCAAAATGGTGTGCCTATTTCGTCCATTCTTGCATATCTTCTCCCAATAGTTCCACCATCATCATAATAGGTTCCAATTCCTGCATTTCTTAGATTTTTATCAATATCTTTGGCAATATCGACAAGTTTTTTATCCCCAATCAGAGGAAATACTCCTACCTTAATAGGAGCCATTTGAGGAGTCAGTTTTAGAATTCTGTATTCCTCTCCCTTTTTCTTTATTTCAGCATAGTTATGTTCAAGAAGGAAGTATACTACTCTATCAATCCCAAAAGACGGTTCTATAACGTGGGGTACGAATTTTTCACCCATCATCTTTTCCTTCCTTTCTACTATTTCATAACAATTTTCAGGTATCTCTACGGTTTCGCCGTCTACCTCAATAGATATCTTCTTTGTATCTTTTACATCTATTTTTTCTAATAAGTCTTTAATCTTGCCTGCTTTATCCTTAAAAAGTGGTCCCATTACATTCATTTTTGGCACAATTTTTTTTACCTTCACTACTTTCGGTTCGGCAAATTTTTTCAATGCATACATATCTACATTTGTAGAATCAATATGTGCATTAAGATCATAGGCAGATCTATCTGCGATACCTACGCATTCTATCCATCCAAATCGCATGCTATTAAGTTCTGCGTCCCAGCACTCAGTTGCATAATGTGCAAGTTCACCTGATCCATGTTTTCTAAATCTAAATTTCTTAGAATCAACACCTGCCGAGAGTAAAAAATCCTGAGTAAGATACATATAGTATGCAAGTGCCTGATTATTGATTATTTTTTTATTGACAGCTTCTTCTAATGATATCTTGAATTCTTTTTCATTATCAAAAAGAAACAACTCCTTATCTTTAACACTATCAAAATTATGGTGTTTTTTGTCCTCTGGGTCAAAAAAAATCTCGGCTTCGGCCATAGAAAATTCTCGCAGCCTTAGCATACCTTGTCGGGGAGATATTTCATTTCTATATCCTTTACCAATCTGAATAACGCCGAAAGGAAGCCGCTCTCGATTATATCTATAAAGTAAATGAAAATTTGTAAAAATGCCTTGGGCAGTTTCCGGACGCAAAAACGCAGCTCTTCCTTCGCCAGCCCCAATAGTTGTTGAAAACATGAGATTAACAGGATGGGCATCCTTTAATTTTTTACCACAGGTTGGACATTTTATCTTATCTTCCTTTATCGCCTTTTCAACAGAGATATTATCATCGATAATATCTTCAACTTTGTATGATCTCTTGCATTTTTCACAATCAACTGTAAGATCGGTAAACTCTTCAACATGTCCGGAAGCTTTCAGAACATCATGAAGGGTGATTGTTGGAGTGTTTATTTCTATACAATTATCTTTCAAAAGAAAAAAACTTCTCCAGAGGTTCTCAACATTGTTTTTTAATTGAGAACCTAATGGCCCATAATCATAAAAACCGGCAACACCACCATAGATTTCAAAGGAGGAATAAATGTATCCTCTTCTCTTAGCTAGCATCATAATTTTATCATAGATGTCTTGAGGCATCAGCAAAATTCTCCTGATTTACATCTCTAAGAATTAATTAACAGGATTTAAACATACATGACATGAGATCAATATCTGTAACCATGCCTACTAGTCTGTTTTCTGAATTTACAATAGGTACATGACTAATGTTATTCTTGTACATTTTCCTGGCTATCTCAGAAATTGGATCGTTTCTGTATGCTTTTATAACGTCTGTAATCATCACTTCTTTTACCGGAACGGGAGGTAAATCTACAGTTGTTGTAGAATAATACAGTCTTACAGTATCCCGTATTCCTTCCCAAGTCCAGGCATCTTCATCTCCACCCATTCCCATGTCAGTACGGGATATGCTTTCTCTGATGTGACTGAGTTTAAACAAGTCTCCCTCACTTGCAATACCAACAAGTGTCCTTTCATCGTTTAAAACAGGGAGAGCGGTTTCGTTTGTAATATTGATAATTTCCATAATTATTGTTATGGGATTATCTTGGTAAAC
>JAGLML010000013.1 GCA_023140035.1 Thermoplasmatales archaeon | reverse complement strand
GTGAGTTTTTAACCCGCTCAGAGGTAATACGCCAAGCGGTGAATGAATATATAAGAAATCATTCTGGCCGCATCATTGAAAAGGCTGACAATCTCAAGAAGGTACAGGAGTTGGGGGCTGCGGTTGAGGCCCTTGAGCCTTATGTAAAAAAATAAATATAAAAAATAGGGGATGGGATGCACCCCTTGAAGGGCGCCTAGAAAAAGGCGTCCTTCCAACTACCAGAATATAGGAGGAATGGGATGACCGATAGCAAAAATAATCAATCTTTTATTGAAGCCGCAATACAAAACAAAGTTGAAGAAGAAAGTAATGTTTCTATCGACGAGGAAATGTTTGGTATTCCCCGGATAGTTATTATTGGTTGTGGAGGTGCTGGTGGAAATACAATTACCAGATTGCAGAAACTAGGTGTAAAAGGGGCAGACACTATCGCTATTAATACTGACAAGCAGGCTCTGGATTTGGTAGAGGCCGATCACAGATTATTGATTGGAACAGCTCTTACCCATGGTTTGGGAGCAGGAGGTTTTCCTGACGTTGCAGAACGTGCAGCACGTGAATCAAGTCGTGAAATCGAGGAGTTGATTAAAGGTGCAAATCTTGTCTTTGTCACTGCGGGTATGGGTGGTGGTACAGGAACTGGAGCTGCTCCAATAGTTGCCGAGTTAGCAAAAAAGAATGGAGCGGTTGTAACATGCATGGTGTCCACCCCATTCAACGTAGAAAGAGCAAGACTTATCAAAGCAGATGAAGGACTTGATAAGTTAAGAGTAAAAGCAGACAGCACCGTAGTTCTTGACAACAATCGTCTGTTAGAATTTGTGCCAAATCTTCCAATAAATCAAGCATTCTCCGTGATGGATCAACTCATTGCAGAAACGGTGAAAGGAATTTCAGAAACGATCACTTTGCCATCCTTGATAAATTTGGACTTTGCAGATATGAAGACTATTGTGGATTCTGGCGGTCTTTCTGTAATGCTTTGGGGAGAAGCAGATGAAGATGCTGGAGTAGAGGCAATTGTAAAAGAAGCGCTTAATCATCCACTTCTCAACGTTGACTACAGTGGTGCTGCTGGAGCACTTGTTCACATAACTGGTGGACCGGACATGAGCCTAAAATATGTACAAGATGTTGCAAAATCACTTACACAAGATATGGATTGCTATGCCAATGTCATTCTCGGTGCACGTGTCCAACCTGAATTTGAAGGAAAGTGCAGAGTAATGGCAATCATGACTGGTGTACAATCACCAAATCTACTAGGTGCTCATACCTTGCGAGAAATCCAACCGGTGGCAACAAAAAAAGTGTTAACAAGTTCTAAGGTAGATATCGACTTTGTTCGTTAATATATAAAATAGTTGCTTTATATTCCTAATTTCTTCTCTTTTTAGATTTTTTTCAGTTAGCTTTTTGATTATCACTAAATTTCAAAGCTAAGTTTTATAGTATATTTACCATTCCTCTTTTTAAAATTGGGCCCATGAGGTAGTGGATATCCTACTGGCCTTCGAAGCCGGTTACCGGGGTTCGAATCCCCGTGGGTCCGTTATTCTCTCTCGGAGAAATTTGAACGAATCTCATCATTTTTTCGTTTATTCGTTCTTTACCTAGTAAGTCGTACATTCCCCCAACATGTTTATGTTGTTTGAGGGCACGACTTATCCAGGATCCCTTACCCTGGTCATAGAGTTTAGCAAGATCTAAGTATTTCAGTGTTTGATCAAGTCTAACATGTCCCATCCAGTATTTTACTCGATAAAGAACAGTGCTGTCTTTTTTCCATTCGATACAACGAGCTGTAGCACACCAATGCCTCATGACATACGGCCAAAACCGAGGCCATACTTGTTTAGCATACGGATAAAAAAAACTCAATCTGAGTTGATCCTCCGTCCATCGCTTACCGGTCTTAGGATTGATTAAAAGGGCATTCTCGTTTCTATTAGCAAATCTTGGCCTAATCGTATCAACATAGTTCTTAAATGATTTCCTGGTCTTAGAAACGGCTATTGTCTTCTCTAGTCGAAGTATCCTGGCATCGCCTTGTTTCTTAGGTTCTACGATTCTTATAGTGTAGTTATCTTTTTCCTCAAGATAGATATCATCAACATTGAGAATTACCATCTCTCTTTCTGGCCTCATTCCTACCATAAAACCAGTGAAAAAATGATATTGAATCAACCGATTGAGATATTTATCGCTCGTATATCGATGTTGTAAGAGCTCTTTAACCGTTTCAGGTGTTGGAAGTACGATATCTTTGGATCTGTCAGGGATATGTGGTAATTTGTAAGTAGGCCATTCTTTATCAGTTCCCCATGCTCTACAAAACATTGACCAAGCTTTACGTCGATTATTGAGCATATTCGGTGTTGCCCCTTCAAATTGTTTGATATGGTCCATATGTTGAAAGAAATTAGTCCAATACGGATTCTTGAAATTAACTGGAAAAACAGGATGTGTCTCCATAATTTTAGCTGTGTTTAGATATTTACTTGCTGTTGATTCTGCAAAGTTTTGTCTAGTTATGGCATGATTCCGAATGTCTTCAAATGTTGTTTTTTCAGGATCAAGGGTGTAAGGCGGATAATAAACACGTTTTTTTATTTCATAAGCTTGTTTCACCATGTCCTCCCCGTCCAACTGGGGATCTAAGTGTTCGACATGATTTTGGCCTATATTCTCTAAAACATTTTGCCATTCTTGATTATTGCCTCCCACCAACTGTGAAAAGTTGGTAGGATCCGCATGAGGTGAATCATTAATATTATTTTCTTGATTTGATTTCAACTATTGAAAACCTCCAAAAATGTTAATATGATAGGAAGGGTATTGAGAGATATATGAAAATAGAGTGGAAAACATTCTGCCTTTCAATGATTGGATCTGCAATTTTAACTGGGATAGTTGCAATTTTCCTTTTGGTGTATACAACCCAGTATCAATTAGCTGAGCCTCAAGCTTTCCTGATGAAGGATATAGTGACAGGTATTTTGGACGATGGACTTTATGTCCCTTATTGGCTTTTGGGGGTAATCTCTCTCGTTTGTTTTGTCCTGTTATCGATAATTTTTTATTTCGTAATAATGAAACTAAAAAAGTAGAATTGCAATTTTCTAAATAATCACTTGTTTTTTTATTTTCGAAATATTTAATAGGATATTTTAATTTAAATATATGAGTAAAGGTGATGTTTGAAATAAAAAAACACAGTTTATTGGGTATTATATCATTTTTTTTAGCAATTATTGTATTAATTATTATCACAATCGAGTTTGTCGAGGTTGTAATTGGACCTGTTATTTGGGATCCGATACCATTTGTTATATTCGATATAACATTTTTTTTGTTATTGTTTTTAACAATTATTACGACAATTGTTGGAGTAATTGCAAAAGTGGTGAAGAAGGATAGCTTTGGGATGAAGGCTATTTTGATTGGGATTTTATGTTTTATATTTAATTGGGCTCTTCTTTTTTTTGCGTTATCTAAATTGTCTTTTTGAATAAATGATTTTTTTAAATAATCAGATGTTTTTTTACTAAATCCTCCAAAAATGTTAATATAATTGAAAACATTCATTGTTATGTATGGACAAAAAGGGTGGCAAAAAGCATCCAAATGTGCAGAAAGAAGTAGATTCTTTTCTTTATGAAATAGACAGAAAAAAAGTAGACTTTTTTCTTGATGAAAAAGAAAAAAAGAAAAAAGAAGAAAAGAAGGAAAAAACGCGTTGGAATTTGCTAAGAAGGTAAAAAAGCGAGTGGAATTTGAATCGTAACAATTCCCTAAATAATCAGGTGTTTTTTTGTTTTGAAAACATCCAAAAATGTTAAAATGAAAAATATTATTACTGATCTCCATATGGCGACTACATCTAAAGAAGATGAGCCTCAGAATTGCTGGGAATTCTTGGAATGCCCCAAAGAAATTAGAGATAAATGCACGGCTTATCAACGAAATCTTGGAGATACATGTTGGTTTATAACTGAGAATACTGGAAAAGGATGCTATGGTTATGATAAACACGATGGTTGTTTCAACTGTCCGTGGTATAAAAAGAATAACCCTGATTGGGAAACACTTTGATTTTTTTCGATTATTATTTATTAAATAATCAGATGTTTTTTTACAAAATCCTCCAAAAATGTTAACAAAACAAATAAAATTATAAAGAGATAGCTGTTTGGAAATTGCAGATATTGGGAAGGTAGAAAATATGACTGATAAGAAAAAAGGAAAAGCAGAAGAAGTTGCTGAAGATACTGGAGAATTAGTTGGTAAAGGTGTTAAGAAAGGTTGGGGAGTTGTAAAAAGTTTTATAAAGGGGACAAAAGAGACCATTACAGATAAAAAGAAAAAGAAATAAAACGGTAAATAATCAGGTGGTTTTTTGTTTTCTAAAATTTGATGATCCAATACCATATTTATCACGTCATTTTGAGGGGGAGGATTGTTTGCTATTCTGATATCGCAAATAATACCCTCCTTTCTTTCTCCTTTTTTTATCCTTAGATCCTTTAGGTCTTCCGAGTTTCTTACCCTGTCTTCTGGCTCTATCTAAACCACTGTTGATTCTTTCTCTAATAATGCCTCTTTCAAATTCAGCAATTGCTCCAAATATGTGAAAAATCAGTTTACCCTCATTGGTTGTAGTATCAATTGGTTGTGTTTTGCAAATAAAGTCAATTCCAAGATTATTCCATTCCTGAATGATTTGAATAAGATGCTGTAGAGATCTTCCGAGTCGATCCAATTTCCAAACAATAACTGCAGTGAACTTCTTTTTTCGAGCATCCATCATAAGTTCATTCAAAGCGGGTCTAGTATCCTTTGCTCCTGAGATTTTATCAATATAAGTATGAAAAACCTCAAATTCTTTATCTTTTGCAAACTCTTCAAGCTCATAGATCTGATTTTCTGGATGTTGATCTTCTTTGCTTACTCTCACATAGATAGCTACTTTCATTAAATTACATCCTGTTCAACAAAACCAAGAAGCTCGATCACATCCTCCTCCATAACCGTCTTTCTACCGTGGCTCTTAGCGATTTTATCAAGATCTGGCGCCATATCATACAGCTTGTCAATAATACGTCCAGAGAGCTCTTTTACAGCTCTAGGACTGACATTTAACTTAGAATATTCGTGCATCAGCTTGTTTACATTCACAACATTACTATTATTTGTCATTGGATTCCTCCATATTTTTATTAAAATAGTTACCTTCGGAATCAATTTTTAAAGTAGTTTCAAAAGAAGGATCTGCAACAGCTTGTTTCAAAATACCTTCAATAGAACCTATATCTTTTATGTTAGTTTTCTTCATTCGTCTAGCTATCTGAAGAGCCGGAAGTTTTTCAGATCCTAGAATTTCTTCTATTTGCCGGATAGTCATCTCGTATTTTGATAAATCAATTGAATTGCTTTCTTCATTTTGACTTGTATCTAATATTTTTTGATTTGATTTCTCTTCTGTTAGTATGAATTCTTCATAATATCTTCTATATCTTTTCTCATCTCTCTCACGTAAAAACATTGACAATTCTGTCATTTGTGTCAATTCTTTCCCGTTGGGAATATTTGACAGCCCTGTCAATTGTTGCAGGTGTCTTTTCCTTTCTTTTTCATTTGACACATTTGACAATTCTTGACAAATGTAATTTTATACTTTTTCTACTTCTGTTGAAGAATTAGAACATTTGACACATTTGTCAGTTTTGACAGTCTTTTTATATATTTCATCCATGATTCTGGTGATTTTATTCCATGTTGGTATCGCACTTGCATTTAATTCTAAAGAAAATTGGTATGTAGTTACAGGTTTTTTAGAGTCCTCCATATCCTTTTTATTTTTTACAATTAACCCAGTTTTTGTTAACTCTGGCAAATGTCTATATAACCATCTTTCAGACTGATTACATTTTAAGAAAATATCATGTACTGTCATAGGATTGACATTATTTTCCAAAATATTCGAAATTTCTCTATATTCTTCACTCATTGGGATCATTTTAGGATTTGATGTAGTATATATCAAAACCATCCTGGCGATCATATAATCGTCAGGTGTTGCTATTATCTCCCCCTTTTCTGTTTTCTCCCGTTGATACTGATGAAAAATAGCACTTCCACAAATATAATCCAAAAAACAATGGTAGTGGGTTCTCATAAGTATATCATCTGGAAAAAAATGTTGAATTATCCTTGCATATGGTATCACTACAAAGTAAGGATCTAAACTTTGCACTGCACTTCTTAGAATATAATCAGGCTTGTTTTTTGCTTCTCCCGTGTATTGCCTACTTATATTGTCTTTGACTTTTTGCGTCTGGTCTTTTGTTTCATTTAATGATCCTATCCTAAAACGTCTCAATGCTTCATCTTTAGGGTTTGCATGATGAGATGTTAATATCATACAAGGTTTTCCTGGAGTTGGTATTTCTAGAGTCTGTTGATCCTTAACAACAACTGCAAAAGATCCTCCACTGCTCACAGTCTTAAATGTAGGGCAATTAAGAAGCTGTTGCGTCACATCCTCTAAATGGATGACTTTGCGATCCCATGTCCAGTCTTTATCTTTATAATGCCAGTATGTAAACGCTTCTGGTGACATTTTAGTAACATGTAGATGTTCATCTTCTGGAATTATTACTTTTAATGTTTTTTTAGTTATCAGATCTTTACCTACACCAGTTTTATCTGATAGCAAAAAATTTGTGCTTTCTGGTATCGCATTTTTTACAAGTCTTGTACTAGTTATAATTATTTCTGCAAGTATTGTATCTTCTTCACCTGCCACTTCTTTTTGTATTTCCTTTGTAGTATCTACTAAAAGAGAAGGATCTTTCATCTTTTTTTTGACTTTTTCAACAAATTCCCGTTCTTCTTCAGCTATCGTTTTCTTCCTTAGTTTTGCTAATTTTTTATTTTCCTTGATCGCCTCTTCTCTTGTTATCTTCATACCTTTCGCTAGTTCTTTTTTCTGAGTGCCCCCCATCTCTTTTTTTGACATTAATCAACCTCTTTTTTTATCAAAAGTCTTCCTCGATCTATAGTTTGATAGCGGATAGTAATTCCTGATTCTTTCTCTAAAAGAGTTTTTATTCGTTGTAGATCAGATAATTTTCCAAAAAGAACGACTGCATAATTAAACTCAAACTCTCCAAAAAAATTGCTATTATTAATTCTCTCCTCTATTATATTCACCTCATTTTAATTCAATTTCCATGAATCCCAGGATTAGAACGGCAAACTGTTTTTGAACACCCTTCTATCTTGGGATTAAAAAAGGTATCGAGACCTAAATATATAAACTTTATTGTGACACTACAAAATAGTTACATGTCACATTTAAAAACCGTCACAACATTATATAATATCTAAATATCTATATAGTGTGGTAGTATGAAGAGAGTAAAAAATGTTAAACATACGATTTATCTCTTAATTTTTTGTAAACCTCGATATGCTTTTGAAATATCTAAAATTTTGTATGGTAGAGATAACAAAAGAGTCTTTGCTGAAATAAAGCAACTTATAGATGATAAATGGATAGAAGAATCGACAGTTCCTTTTATTGAAAAAGATGAGAGCGGAGATAAGAGAGCTGGTCAAAGGAAATACTATCAAGCAAAAATTGATCCAATTATCGATTTCATTGAAACTATAGATACCAAGTTATTAGATGAAAACGATTTATATCCTCTGAGGATGATAGTAGGATCTCGTCCTTTTAGATATCTTGTCGAAAAGAATATTCATGGAGATTTTAAAGAAATCCCTATAAATGCAAGAGATTTTATTCTCACTTTTTTGGATTATCTCTTTATTATTTCTGAACAAACTGAAATGTTTAAAAAACTACAACCAGGGCCTAGAAAAATTGGAGATTATGAAAAGGCTGTTGAGGATCTAAAAAGCAATAAAAAATTTGTTGAGAAAATCCCAGAAATTCTAAAATTGTTATATAATGAAACTAATGTACCTGATCCAGTAAGAGAAAATCTTTCTTATCTGTTTGTCATTCCTCGAAAATTAGCGTTTAATCATCAGGGTTTTAGTGGTTTTGGTGTCCAGTTCAATAGTATAAATGAATTATCAATTAAAATCTCAAATTTATTGAAAACTTGAATTACTAAATGCAAAAAACTAGATTTTGATTTCTACAGATTTTACCATTTTTTAGGATATTCTATATCCTTTACAGTGTAAAAATATCTTTTAACTTGAATTGAAAGTTTTCCTAATTTCCCTTTAACTTTTTCAAATTTCTCTTCATTACCCTCTATATTATTCAATCCAACAATTTCTTTATATTCATCAAAGTCATTTAACTCATCAAATTCATCATATTCATATATTTTTTCAAAAACATCATATAATTTTTTTAGTAATTCGGTTCTGAGACTATAATATTGATCGAAGACCTTTTTTTGGTCATCTTGTATTTCATCTTCAGATGTATGTAGATCCTCGTTTGCTATACATTCCTCAAAACCGGAGCATTTTGCTATTGGTTTATTATTTATCATTTCGAGTAATTTGCAGTGTCCTTCAACCAAACTTAATGTTTTTGGAATATCTACATATTCAAAGAAAACACAATCTTTACACAGTTTTATCCTTGGCATTAAATAACCTTTTATACATTTTTTAAGCTACAAGAATTCGCATCCCCAACTCCTATTTTATAAAAGTATTAGTAATATATAAAACTCTCGGATACACATTAAACATATCGCTTTATAAATATTGCCGATAATATAATCGTCTATTGTCGAATATTTTAAATAGTGCTCGAAAGATACGTGATATATGCCTCGTATGATACGAGCCAAACATTCCAAACGTTTGAAATGTTTCAACTCGTAAGATACGAGCGTGCAAACCTCGAAAGGTACGAGTTTAGATCTTATATGATTCGAGATATTAGACCTCGAAAGGTACGAGATTGATGCTCGAAAGGTTCGAGATAAACTTCGTTAGGAGTGATAATATGCCTCGGAAATTATACCCGGGAGAAACTCGAAAGATACGAGCATTGTTAGAAATGGGATGGTCAGATCTTAAAATCTCTAGGATATTACATGTTGCTAGATCTAGCGTTGCGAATATTAGAAACGAGGATCAAACCTTTAAGACTAATCAGACATTAGATGAAAGATTATGTCCTGATTGTGGGATTCCACAGAGTAAATGGATTAATACAGAAGATGCAGAAGATTATGATATTAATCTGACCTATGAAGAAAAACAAAATTATGATTTTGTTTGTCCTGAATGTAATGAACTGATAAATATCGATGATTTATAACTCAATGTTGTGGTATAGAATTAGATTGAGAAAAATCTAAATTAAGAAAAGATTTTTTTAGTTAGGAATTTCAGCTATCGCAATCATTCTCCATTTAGCTATAAGATTATCTTCATATTGCATATCAATAGTGGCTTGAGGTTCGATTATAATCCACCGCCCTGTAGATACTTCTTGATTTGTGAGATCATCATAATACCAATATCCATAATTATCCAGATCAGGCAAATTTACTAAAACCATACAATGATCGTTATCCTTACTTTCATTTGTAAAAAAACCAATAGCACTTTCAATCCCAACATATTCAAAAAGTGTGGAGGCTAATATAGAAAAATCATCACAATCTCCCGATCTATAAGTCAATACTTCCACAGGAAAAAGAAATTCATCGTTAATATCTTCGCTGTATTCAATATTGTTATAAATAAAATCTAAAATTTTCTCAATTCTATCGGTATTGCTGTCATATTTAGAAATCCCGATAAAATCTATTGCATAGGTTATCATATCATAAGCATCACTCGATAAATGGGTGCCCCTACTATCATAATAATCATCTTCTACGCTTGGCCAATAAAGTCTGGCCAAATCATGAGCACAAACATTGGCTCCATATTCTACAGAGAGAGTGTCATAGTAATATGAACCCAACCAAGGGTTATAATTTGGTTGATATTGCTCTCTAATTTCATTATATGTGAGCATCATAAGAGAATCTATCGAAAGTCGACTATATTGCTGGAAAGTTTGAGAGAGAGTATTATAATCTTCAACCAAGTCATTATATTGATCGGTTAGGCTGTTATAATCGCCGTTAAGAGAATTATAATTATTCTTTAATTCATCATAATTATCTTGGATTATATGATATTGAATTTCAAAATATACAAATATTGAAATTAAAGCCGTTGAAAAAATTATGATTAATATTACAATAATGGCACCAAGTTTTCTTTCTTTACTTATTTTTACCATATGTCCTCCCCAGTATTACGATTTTATAACATTTATTTCTTTATAAATCCTATTTCTGTAATACACTGACAATAATTTTAATTATTGAAACATCTTTTCCGATTATAGGTAAAAATGAAAAATGGGGGAAAAGATATACGGTTGAATTGAGTGAGAAGGATTGGCTAAGTACAATAAGATACGAAGCAAATCAGTGTTTGACGATATTTCGTTTTTTTGTCACCATGGGAATCACTATATTTGCTATTTCATGGGTGGTATTGGGTTTAGGATATAGTATAGCTAGTACTGGTGAGACTGTTTTTAAAGATAGCAACACTATTGCAAATATTTTAGGACAGCTACTTCCGTATGGTCTTGCTCTCGCTGTGTTTGGAGCTGGTTTTGTCGTTATTTCAATTAAATATGTTGTGAAATGTTATAGATTTAATAAACTCCATGATGAAATAATACAAAATAAAATTGTTGGTAAGAATAAAAAAGAAATTTGTAAAGAAATCTTTAAAAGATATATAGCCATTGTTAAACCAGGAATATCCTGGGGAGGTTTCATCAATATGACATCAAAAATTAAGAAATCAACGATATTTTTAAGTTTTATAGGAATAGTAATTATTGGAATTATAATTTATCTCGTTTTTCAGAATCTACAATTCTTAAATAGTAATAGTGGTGCCTTAACAGTGATATTTTCAGGGCTTGTGGCAATTGCTACTATAGTTTATGCAATCTTGACATGGAAAATTGTATCCCTAACAAAAATGATGAGAGAACCAAAAGTCATTGTAGATTTTCAACCTAGGGAAGAATGGATAAATTTTCTTGATATAATAATTCAAAATATCGGAGAAACTTCTGCATATGATATAAAGTTTAAAATTGATCCAGATTTTGAATATATGAAAGGTAAATTTCTTTCAGAATTAAATTATATGAAGGGAATAAACTATCTACCTCCTAAAAAAACAATTCGATCTTTTATAACAAGTATGGCAGTAGATACTAAAAATAAGCAAAAGCCCTTTGAAATTGAAGTTTCATATATTACTGAAGGAGGAAAACCAAAAAAGGAAACTTTTAGATTTGATTTTTCACAGCTTTTGGATCTAAGTCAATTGGGCGAATCGCCAATATATAAAATTTCAGATAATCTTGAAACAATCAGTAAAGCTATAGAAAATTTCTTGAGGGGTAATAAAAGACTCAGGACTGAAGTTTATACAAAAAAAGAAGTTGAAAAAGAAAAAAAGGAAAAAACTGAAAGAGCAAAAAAAATGATTGAAGAAGCTAAGGATAAAAAGAAAGTAATTTAAAAATTGAGTAATAGATTATAACTATATATCAACTCCAAATTGATTACCGAGCTGGCTCCCACGAATTTTGAAATAACCATGCTCTAAAGCCTGATTTAACAGTAAATCAGTGACATCATCGTTAATTATTCCTAGATACTCATAACTGTAACCTTTACATATGCCCTTTTCAGGATCTCCATTTCAACAGCTAGACACTTTTTGCTATTTTTTTGTAAGATATATGTATGGTATATATATGATATATCATTCTATAAGCCAAATTGCTTTTAGGGCTTGATTGTACTCTCTCAGGTCTTTATTTGGATCTGAAATATTTCTACCTCCTCACACAAAAAATGATGTCGTGAGACTAAAAAATTAAAAAACAGGATCCTTACAAAAATAAAAAAAGAAGAAAGAAAGGGTTTAAAGTGCGGTTTATCAACCACCGTTAGAACGAACAGCAAAAAAAACGGCTTTATTCGTTCAAAACAACAGGAGTGAAAACCTCGCACCCCCGTGGGTCCGTACACTTTTTTAACTATTAAAAAAATAACAGATAGGTTTTTTTCTATCTATATTTCTCGCAGTCCACACATCCTTCGATAGTGTGCTGTAGATGTCTCCTGTAGCTATGTTCGTAGGTTGTCTTTTAGTTGAGGATACATCTCTACCGTTTTTATAACCATTCTTTGCATATTTTAAAATAGTGTTCCTATTAAGTTGCCAATAATGTGTCAACCATTCTCTACCATTATATAATGTTGTTTCTTCCCGTCCAGACGTAAGCATACCTTCTTCCTCTAAAATATAAAATAATTGCCTATCATCCAGTTCTAGAATGTTATCGATAACACGGTCCTCATACCCAAATAAATCCAGGACGAATCCAGCGATTCTTCTTGCTTCCTTTTTATCGACGCCCAGTCTGTTTATTATTGCTTTTGACAGATCATTTAACGTTATAATTTTCATATGAGTGCGCCCCCTTATTTTTGTGCCCTTTTTATTCCCCCTATAATATAGTGTACAATTTATAGTATATATGCTTTTCTATTTCTTGAACCTAATTCTGAGTTAAAAAGATATCAAATAAAACTACGTGAAAATTGGTAGAGATGTACTGGAAAATTGCTTATCTGTAAAATAAGAAAAGGCATTCTCTTTAGACAGGGTCAAGATTTATCTACTTTCTCATTCAGCTTGTCTCTTTTCATCTCTTTTTTGATATCAGCTAAGGTAACTCTGTTATCCAGGTTGATGAATATTGACCTGTAGGGATATCCATGTCTAAGCTCAACTCTACAAAAATAAAAACATTTTTTTGAATAAATACAGAGATAATAAACATCATCAACTTTCCAACAGTTGACAATGCTATATTCATTGAATTTGTTATCCATTGCTTCATATATCTCATGAGGGATATCCATTCTAACCCTTCACTCCTCTGAATCCCAAATTGATTTGGGTTAATAAATCAGTATTTAAATAATTTGAATACATTTTACATTTAAAATATCCCTAAACAAACCACTCATTCACTTCTTTTTTTTCCGAATCTGAAAGAGTTGATGATTCCTCAGTATCATTGTCCTTTTTTTCGGGTTTGAGAGCGACTGCTTTTCCTTCGTTTGATGCTTTTGAATGATCCTTTGTTTTCTTTTCTACGTGCGTATCAACCTTATCCTCATTCACTTTTTTTTTATGTTTAAGGCTTTTACGTTTTGATATCATTTCAAAAGCTTCGTTAACAAAATCAATTTCTTCAATTGTGGGACACCAACTTAATACATTTTTATCTGTATAGAAATTGGGCGTATCTCTATCAAAATGTATATTTAGTGTTAACTTTCCGGAATCCCCATCTTTTTCTATCTGTAGCTTTACATATATATTTTCATTTTTTTTCATGTTCATCCCATCCTGTTAGCAAGAACAATATCTTTCACTATAATTTATACTTTTCTTTTACTCATAAATTGCAACTCTTGTAACAAAAAACCTACCAAAATGTTTTTGTTTCTCCATCGATTATAATCATTATCCACAACTTCGCTGAATTATTCGATATCCCCGTTACCTGCTATTTGCAATGTCCTCAACCAACCGTCGTCATTTTCGCCTTCATATGCTATGGCGTATGTGTTGCCGAAAACATGGATTATATCAGGTTTACGACCTTTATCAGTATCAAACTCAAAGGTGTCAATAATTGTGTCGGTGATAGTCCCATTATTTGCTACCTCTACTGTATCTAAGAAACCGTCATCATTATTGCCTCTGTATGCTATGGCGTATATGTTACCTGAGACATGGATTATATCAGGTTCATAACCTTTATCGGCAACAAAATCTAAGGTGTCAGTAACTGTGTCGGTGATAGTTCCGTTATTTGCTATCTCTACTGTCAATAAGAAATCAAAATTGTTATCACTTCTATAAGCTATAGCATATATGTTACCTGATATGTGGATAATATCGGGCTCATGACCTTTATCGGTATCAAACTCTAAGGTATCAGTAACTGTGTCAGTGATATCCCCATTATCTGCTATTTCTACAGTTACTAAGAAACCGTCATCACCATCACCTCTATATGCTATGGCATATGTGGTGCCAGAGATATGGATTATATCAGGTTCACTACCTCTGACAGGATTAAACTCTAAGGCGTCACTAACTGGTGGACTAGAAAGCCCGTCCTGAATGAGTCCTAAAAATAAAATGGATTCAGTTACTCTATCAATGACAATTGCCTCAACTTGGAGATATGTTATATCTTCGATCGGTGAATAAACCAGTTGCTCACCTATGCCCCATTTTTCATCCTCCTTGGATTCACTATCTAAATAATCTCCAACAGTTATATTCTTGGGATTTTCTCCCATTATTAGCCTAACTTCTGTATCAAAATCCAATGCTTCTCCACCACGATGTGTTAGTACTATATTGCCGTCTTCTATTGATCCAACAATGTCTACATATGGCGCAGGATTGGGTAAAGGATAGGTTAAAACATACATATACACGGTGGATAAAACTGCTAACGCAATCAGTAACAACAAAGTGGCTCCAATAATCTGACTTATTGCTTTATCCTCTTTTTTCATGACCCATCCGTAGATGTCAAGTTAAGAGTTTTA
>JAGLML010000129.1 GCA_023140035.1 Thermoplasmatales archaeon | reverse complement strand
TTGCAATATGGACAGTTCATCCCAACACATCAGATACCATATATTGTATGTTAAAAATACAAATCTACATTATATAGTATAATTTAAGACTTTTTAAATCTTTCCATTTTACCAAAAATTAACAGCATTTTTAGCTCAAATACGTCATGATTAAATACCATTGAAAGGTTTTGCCAAAAGTCATGAAAATTATCTACGGACCTGTTGCATCATGGAGGCTAGGGAAATCACTAGGTATTGACCTCATTTGTTCAGAAAAAAAGATATGCTCTTTTGATTGTATTTATTGTCAACTAGAAAAAACTGATAGAATTACAAGGCAAAGAGAATCTTTTATCTCCCTAGATAAACTCAAAAAAGATCTACAACATGTCCTCCAACAAACAACACCAGATGTAATCACTCTCTCCGGGATGGGTGAACCAACTCTAGCAAAAAACATGAATGAAGCAATAAAAATCATTAAAGAACTAACAGATTTACCACTTGCAATACTTACCAATTCCTCTTTAATGTATGATAAAAACGTGCAAAACGATCTAAAAAAACTTGATATAATTGTTGCAAAACTCGATGCGCCAAATCAAGAGCTTTTTCAAAAAATCAGCCGCCCTGCTGAAGGAATGACATTTGAACAAACACTTAGAGGCATCAAAGAATTACGAAGAGATTTCCGTGGAAAATTCGCTCTTCAAATAATGTTTATGGGGAAAAACAAAAACTATGCACATGAACTCGCAAAACTGGCAAGGGAGGTTCAACCAGATGAAGTACAAATTAATACTCCTCTTCGACCATGTAACGTAAAACCGTTACTAAAGGGAGAATTAGATGAAATAGAAAAAAAGTTTACCGGGCTAAATATAATCTCTGTCTATCATAGTCCAAAACCTATGACAGATCCCCTAGATAAGCTAGAACTTATTAAGAGAAGGAGACTGGAGCCATAAACTTAGTTGGGTTCCAAGATACCTTTCATTTTGTCTCATCTTTAACATAATTAAGATACTCTTTTAGGCCTCCAATAATTGGCAGAACAATGATATCTGGTAGATCATAAGGATGGAGTTCCTTTATCCTTTGTATCGTTTTATCTACATTTTTGTCTGTTGTTTTTGCTATTAAAACGCATTCACTGTCTTCTTCAATTTTTCCTTGCCACCTGTAAACCGATTCTATCTTTGGGATAATATTAACACATGCAACTAGTTTTTCTTCAACTAACGAATGCGCGATTTTCTTTGCATCTTCTATATTGCCCGTTGTAGAATAGATTGCAGCAACCATCTTTTCATCCTTATAATTAAAAGCAGTTTTAAGATTTTGCATTGATCAGGTATTGTTTCATTTCTAGATTGGCAATAGCATTTTTTATTCCTTCATAAGGGCCATAAAAAAGATGGCTTTTACATAAACAATCACTACTACCAAAACCAGAAAGTATAAACAGTTCTTTCTCCAATGTTTTTGCAATAAAACACTCCTCCTTGACCTCGCTTTGTTTGTAAAAAACGTTTACAATTTTTGCACGGTTCAACAGATAATCAATGTGCCAATGCATCTTTTTTTGTTTTCTAAGATGTCGTTGTATTCGTTGGTCCAATCCGTTTAGTGCTGAGCCGGCATATATATAGAAACCTTCTTTGAAATCTATTTTTCCTAATTTACCTACAGGGATTGTTTCAGTATTTTTTAGTTCCATTAGTAAAAGATAGCTGCCTCTCATTTCTCAATCCACTACAAAAAGAGAATACTTTGCATTATTTGAATAATTTATTATAAGATTGGCATATTTTCTTTCAAATATGAGCGATCACAATTCTAAATTTATAGACATCGTATCTCTAGAAGGGGCAAAAATTGAAATACAAAAGATAGGGAGTGACCCTAAAAGTATTGAAATTATGGCGCCTAAAGCGATTTCTAAAGTCATTAAAGTAGAAAACGTATTACTTCAAGATGCGATTATTATCAAACAGGACATGCTTTCAATAGGAGGAGAGGTAGCTATTCCTAAGGATGCATTTGAGTTAAAAGAGAAACGTGCCGATATTCTTGTCATGGGGACAATTAAACAATTACATGATCTTGTTGAAAAGCTCAATAGACATTATCCTAGAATAAAGAATATTGCAAGGGAATTATCAGTTTTATTAAACGACATATGTTAGTAAGCCCAAAAAGACATTAACTATTATTTTATTCTGATTTGGAGAGACTATGGATAATCCAGTTTGCCCTATTGATTTTAGATATGGAAGGAAAGAAATAAAAGAAGTCTTCGGTGAAAAAAGTAAACTTCAATATTTGTTAGATGTAGAGGCTGCACTAGCTAGAGCACATGCAGAAGTTGGTAACATCCCGAAAAAAGCTGCTGATGAAATTTCTAAAAAAGCCTCTGTAAAGTTTGTTAAAGTGGAAAGAGTAAAAGAAATTGAAGATGAGACTAGACATGACATAATGGCGATAACAAAAGCTCTCAGTGAAGTGTGCAGTGGAGATGCAGGCAAATATGTTCATCTAGGTGCCACGAGCTATGATATCGTTGATACAGCTAATGCCTTACAATTTTCAGAAGCAACAGAATTCATTAAAAGAGAATTAAAAGAACTTAGGAAAAGTTTGGTAAGCCTTGCAAAGAAACACAAGAAAACAATTATGCATGGAAGGACCCATGGACAATTTTCTATCCCAATTACTTTTGGCTTGAAAATGGCTGTTTATGCCATGGAAGTTGACAGACACCTAGAACGCATGCATGAATGCAAATCACGCATCTTAGTTGGCAAAATGTCTGGTGCAGTGGGCACTGGCGCGGCCATGGGTAAACACGTCTTAAAAATTCAAGAGTTGGTAATGCAGGATTTAAAGCTTGGAATAGAAGAAGGAGCGACCCAAATTGTTGGAAGGGATAGATATATAGAGCTTTTGTCAACTCTTTCAAATATTGCTGCTAGCATGGAAAAATTCGCAACTGAGATTAGAAATCTTCAGAGAAGTGAAATAGAGGAAGCTGCAGAGGCATTTGAATCCAAAAAACAGGTTGGCTCTTCAACGATGCCACATAAAAGAAACCCAATTGTGTCTGAGCAGATCTGCGGGCTTGCTAGAGTTGTAAGAAGTCTTATAATACCTGCTTATGAAAATGCAATTCAGTGGCATGAACGGGATCTTTGTAATTCATCATCTGAACGTTTTATTTTACCTCATTCCCTAATACTTACAGACTGGATTGTCTATCAGATGAATAATGTATTCAAAAATCTTCAAGTTAACCCAGATAGAATGATGGAGAATCTTGAAAAATCAAAAGGTCTGCCCATGGCTGAAGCAGTAATGACAAAACTTGTTGAAAAAAGAATGGGGCGTGGAGATGCGCACGAACTTGTCAGAAAATGTTCGATTAAGGCATCCGGTAAAGATAAGGATTTGCTAACTACATTATTGGAAGATAAAAACGTTTCTAAACTATTTAGTAAGAATGAATTAGAAGAAGTGATGAACCCAAAAAATTATCTGGGTGCATCTGATGAAATCGTGGATAATATTGTCAAAAAACTGACAAGATAAGTTGTCGATGTAGATAACGTTTCAGATTAGAATATCGATAAAATATGTGTTTTTCAGAACTCATTTGTGCTGGATTTGTTTTGGTAATAAATAGATTACATCGAAATAACCATAAATACCATGTTATATTCTACTTTTTGATATGGACAAATTACAGATATTGACAAACAATG
>JAGLML010000128.1 GCA_023140035.1 Thermoplasmatales archaeon | reverse complement strand
CTGAAAATTGCGGGTCATAGATATACTTTGTATCATGCCAAGTATCACTTGTGGATTCTTCGTTGTTGATTAGAACTTTTATATAAAAATCAGGGTCACTTTCTTTGTCTATATATTCTCTTTTAAAAAATATTGGATTAAAAGGGAGTAAACTTAATTGTTTATCATCCTTATCAAATGCTCGTATCTGTTGGATTTCTACTGTAACTTCAATATCAACTAAAGGGTCCAGATCATCCTCATCAAAATACAATTCTGAAGCAAACTCTTCAAATTCTACTGGAACAGCAGAAACCGTAGAAACAAACAAAATAGTCATTAGAAATAAACATGTTAGGTTTTTTGTATGTGTATATATCTCCATATTATTATATCCCCTATCGACTATAACTCTATAGTCGTAACTCATATTTAAATATTTCATTAACGGGTGTTAATTGCAGTATCTGTAACAAACCCAGTGCTTAGTGTGCTGATTTCAATTCGATATTATTTTTGGGAGAAGGGGTGGGAGGAAAACGGAAAATAATACCTTTCTCTCGTCTCTCACTGGGGTAAAACATGATTTCTCCCTTCAATAACTATGTGATCCGATACAAATATGATTTATGGTACAGAATTTTGATTGATTTATAAAGGAGGAGAACAGAGAGTTATTCATATTCGTATTCTTTCTCTTATCATATCCCGCCAAAACTCCAGAGAAAGCTTTTGACTAAGAAACTCTCTACCTTTACCATTGGACATAGATTTAGTAAGCTCTACATAAAACTCTCTTTGAGATGATTCTTTTAATCCCGTACGCCAGTGTGCTCCGCAACTTTCACATTCCATTTGAAAAATCTTGTGGGTTATCCACGAAGTATAATTTACTTTACCATCACAAAAAGGACAAATTGGTAACTCAACTGCTCTAGGTGATTTTACTTCTTTTTTTTGCATTTTCCATCCCCATGCTATAATTACATAACAAATACTGTTTTAAAAAATATATGCTTATGATGCTTAAAATATACATTTTTATAACATCTATCGGGAAATGGTTATTCACATTTCTTTGTCTTTTTTCTCTTATGATAACAAATAGTACACAATCCTTTCGCTCTAGCTATATTGTTACACTCAGGGCATTTTATGTCTTTCATCCTTTCATCAAGCTTATTTTTAATCCATAGCATGAATAAATCTTTTGCCCTTATCTTTTCCAAATCAACAACTAAGTAGAGTACGACAAATAAATGTTTATAGTAACTTTATGACAAATTAACAAATTATTCTTCCAAAACAATACCATATGTTTTAAAGGGATTTTTTATATGAATCTCATAGGCCTGCGCCTCCGTCATGACTCCATCATCAAGAAGGCTTCTCGTCAATTTAGGGACAGTTTTTGGCCCAAGCACAGCACCAGGCCTTCGTGGATCGTCGATGTAATCTGTCTCCATCAAAAAACGTGATCCTTTTTTCAATGCCTCAACAATATTTTTTTTACTTGCTAAAACAGAAGGCATAAGACCAAAGTTTTCATCTTGTTTTATTAAGGCTGGTGCAAAATGTTTTACAATTTTATCGGAAGAAAGGCCAACCTTCTTGCCCATCTCCACAAGTTCTTTACACTGTTCAGGTGTTGTACTTTCAGTATGCAATATCACAGGAGCTCCTACATCTACGGCTTTCTCCATCCCATATTGAAGAATTTCATTTGAGTCATCCGTAATTTCTTCATCAACTGGGAAATGGGGTCTTCCAATTTCCCCGATACCAATACATTTCTTCTCTACATAAAACTCTGCAGCTTCATCCATCCCCTTTTTCATAATTTCAATAGCTTTAGCTCTTCCAAGATTTTCTTTTAACTTTAGATAATCAACGGGATAAGGACCAACAGTGACAAAAACTCCAATATCAATTTCATCGCGTATTTCCTCTGCCATCGTCGATGTTTTCATATAGCAGGACTTGTAACTTTTCTCTCTGATAACCAATTCTGTCATTGGGTACTGGCACAAAACAAAATGTGTGCCACCCGCTTTTTTAAAATCTTTTACAGCATCTAGAAACCTACCATCTCTTCTCAAATGAAGATGATTATCAAACACTGCTACCAATTATATGCCTCTAGGGGTTTTATAAGTAATAGATAAAATAGGTATTAGAAATCATCTTGCTTAAGTTCTTTGCCGCTTACCATCTCCATGACGCTGCGGGCAAACATCCATCCAAAGTATCCCATAAAAAATGTAAAGAAACCTGTCACACTATACACAACAATGTTTGTTATTGAATCATTTCCTCCCTGTATAAGGAGTAGGACAATACTAACAGCAATGTAAATAAAGATAAGTAAGAAAATCCATTTCAACGCATGCATAGTAACTCGTATTGTCGTAAAGGGTATTTCTTCAAAATCAATTTTTTTGTTCTTCTGATTCTTTGATCGAATGTGCTTTTGAATGTTTCTCGATAGAGCAGTCTTGCGAAGTTTTCTTTTCGGCACTTTTTTCCTCCTATAAAATATGTTTGAGTGATCCCAAAAATGTAATGGATGGTTGCTATAAAAACTTAATTTGCATATGCTTATGCATAATAATTGGCAGATTGTTATTCAGATGTCATGCAGGTTTTTATGCAGATTATTTAAATTGGGTTTTAAGCATCTGCTATTATGCTGATAACATCTCCATCTTTCAGTTCATGGTCTGAACCTATCACACGATGGGTTCGTGCATCTATGGCTCTAATAAAATGATCTCCCAGATCAGTATGAACCTTATATGCCATATCTTTCGCGGTAGAACCTCTAGAAACTAAATACGCATCAGGAAGTATCCTACCATCTTTGTCAGTAAGATGTGTATCGTCTTCAACAGGATAAACTACTATCAGGTCGAGCATTTTGACTGCTTCTTCTATGCATTTTTGAATACCGGTAGAACCATATTTTTCTAAAACATGGCTTTTAATATAATCTAACGCTTTCAGTTGCTTTTCTGAAAGTTCTTCTTTTTTTAATATAGTAAAATCGTTACTCCCCGGAGTATACTCAATTATTCCCTTTTCTTCTGCATTGCTTAAAGCAAGCTCACTTTCGGCACTTGTTGGAATTACAATATAGTCTTTCATCTCATCCATCTTGGCCATCAAACTATCTGGTGCTTTGTCACATTTATTAAAAGCTATGATCATAGGTTTGCTAATCTTTCTTACATAATCTGAAAGTTTTAGAATATCATCGTCTGTCCATATAGAAGGTTTAGAACGATCGATATCTACCTTTCTAATTGCACCCGTAATATGTTCTTCCTTTACACCTAAGCCAGTCAATTTTTCTGCAAGCATTCTTTCAATTTTCTTATCTTCTAATTCACATTGTTTTGCTATTTTCTCCCAACTCTTTTTAACAATGCCAAAAAACCAATATGTGATTTCTTTTTCCAAGAATTCGACATCCTTTAACGGATCGTACATTCCAATTTCACATGGATTGCCCTCATCATCTGTACTGCCAGATGCATCCACAATGTGAATGAGAGCATGTGCCTGCCTTAAATCATCAAGAAACTTGTTTCCTAAGCCTTTTCCTTTATGTGCATCTGGAACAAGTCCGGCTACATCTATTGCTTCAATTGGTACAAATCGTGTTCCATCAATACACTCTGAGTTGTTGGGCGTACACGTTACATTAAAATCTTTACATGGACAGGGTTTTCGTATATACATTACTCCACGATTGGCATCTATAGTGGTAAATGGATAAT
>JAGLML010000127.1 GCA_023140035.1 Thermoplasmatales archaeon | reverse complement strand
GAAGATGTTGCTGAAAAATTAGAAGTTGGTTTTATAATAGAGAGACAATTGATGGATGGAGATATTGCATTATTCAACCGTCAACCATCTCTTCACCGCATGTCTATGATGGCACATCGAATTAAGGTAGTTCCATACAGATCATTTCGGTTTAATCTCTCTGTATGCCCTCCATATAATGCAGATTTTGACGGAGATGAAATGAATCTTCATCTCCTACAAGGGGTCGAGGCAAAAGCCGAAGCTGAAATTCTTATGAAAGTACAAGAAAATATTCTCTCACCCAGATTTGGCGGTGTAATAATAGGTGGACTACATGATCACATATCAGGATGCTTCTTACTTACATACAAAGATAAGGGATTCTCAAAAGAAGTGACAGCACAAATTTTAGGGGCATTTAAGTATAAAGGAAAATTCCCAAAAACACATGTTAAAGATGGAAAAAGTTTTGTTTACGGCAGAGACATATTTAGCGTTTTGTTACCAAAAGATTTGAATATGGAATATAAAGCCAAATCTTGCTTTAACTGTGAAGTGTGCAAGGCTCCAGATTGCCCACATACTGCATATGTCATTATAAAAAATGGCGTTCTTAAACAAGGAGTGATTGATGAAAATAGCATTGGTTCATTTAAAGGAAAAATTGTAGAAAGGATAATCAGAGATCATGGAACAGATGTCGGCAGAGAATTTATTGACAATGTTACTCGCTTAGGAATAGTTGCAATAACTAAATTTGGTTTTACTACAAGTATTGATGATGAGGACATACCAAAAGAAGCAAAAAGACAAATAAAAGAAGGTTTAGATGAAGCACAGAGTAAGATTAAGAATCTTGTTGTAGCATATGAAAACAGTGAACTGGAACCTCTTCCTGGAAGAAGTTTAGAAGAAACATTAGAAATGGAAATAATGAGAGTTACTGGTAGAGCTAGAGATATGGCTGGTGAAATAGCCAGTAGATATCTTGGGATGGACAATAGTGCCGTCATAATGGCAAAATCCGGTGCCAGAGGTTCGATGCTAAATCTATCCCAGATGTCTGGTTGCGTAGGACAGCAGGCGGTTCGTGGTGAAAGAATATCGAGGGGGTATAAGCATAGAACATTACCGCATTTCAAAAGGGGAGATTTAGGATCAAGTGCAAAAGGTTTTGTCGCCAGCAGTTATAAAAGTGGGCTTAATCCAACTGAATATTTCTTCCATTCAATGGGTGGTAGAGAAGGTCTTGTAGACACTGCAGTACGTACATCTCGATCGGGATATATGCAGAGACGTTTAGTAAATGCGTTAGAAGATCTCAAGGTAGAAAGTGACGGGACTGTGAGACATACGGGAGGAGACATAATACAATTTATTTATGGCGAAGACGGAGTAGACCCATCAAGAAGTACAAATGGAAAAGCAGTGGATATAGATAGAATTATATACGAGATAAACGAGGGGGCATAAATATGGCTAGAGCTGCAATCAAAAATAAAAAACAAAAAAACATAAAAAAACCTGCTAAGCCTAAAAAAGACACATCCCCCAAAAATCTAAAGAAAAAAGAACTGTTGATACTTACTGGAGATAAAACCGTCAAAACAAAGAAGTTGAAAGAAGAAATGGTTCCTCCGCCAGCTAAAAAACAGAAGAAGAGGGGGAAATCAGCAAAGATCAAAAAAGCAAAGGATATCTCCACCAAGAAGAAAGAACTGTCAAAATCTACTAAGGATAAAACTGTCAAAGCAAAGAAGTTGAAAGAAAGAAGAGTTCCTCCACCAATCAAAAAACAGAAAGAGAGGAAGAAGCCTGCAAAGATTAAAAAAACAAAGGGCATCCCCACCAAAAAGAAGAAAGAAACTTTGAAATCTACTAAGGATAAAGCTGAGAAGTTAGAAGTAAAAATGGTTCCTCCACCACCTAAAGAAGAAGATGAACCAAAAGAATACAAAAAGATAAATTCAGAGATAAACAAAATTTTGAAAGATAGATTTCTTCCTAGATATATAGTTGATAATATTATAGAAAGAGTTGCCAGGGATAAAAAACTTGAATCAAAATTGAAAATTATAGTTGATAGAGTATTGGCTGATTATAGTAAAAATCTAATTGATCCAACTGAAGCGTGTGGCATGATAGGTGCACAAAGTATTGGAGAGCCCGGAACTCAAATGACGATGAGAACTTTCCACTACGCAGGTGTAGCAGAAATTAACGTTACTTTAGGCTTACCAAGACTCATAGAAATTGTTGATGCAAGATCTATACCGTCAACTCCGATGATGAATATCTACCTCAGAGACGAATATAAAGTAAACGCCGATCTAGCAAAAGAAATTGCAAATAAAATTGAAATTACAAAACTTACAGACATAGCAGACATTGAAATGGATTTAATCAATTTAATAATCTATATTAAACCAAACAAAAAAACAATGGATAAAAAGGGATTAACATTAGAGGAAATATTGGAGAGAGTAAAAACAGTCAGGAAGACAGATGCCTGCATAGAAAAAAATGCTATTAAAATAACATTAGATGACCCGGGTTATAAAAATCTTCAGAATGTTAACGAAAACCTTAAAAAATTAAAAATTAAAGGCATCGACGGGATAAAACGAGTTATTATAAGAAAGGAATCCGATGAAGGATATGTAATATATAGTGAGGGGAGCAATCTCAAAGAGGTTTTAGAAATTGAGGGTGTTTATCCATATAAGACATCAACAAATGATATTCATGCTGTTGCTAGAGAACTGGGGATAGAAGCTGCAAGGAATATGATAATTCAGGAGGCACATAATACTCTATCAGAACAGGGTTTGAATGTGGATCTAAGACACATTATGATTGTAGCAGATGTTATGACTGCAGATGGCACTGTGAGGGCTATCGGAAGGCATGGTGTAAGTGGTGAAAAAAGTTCTGTATTATCTAGAGCTGCATTTGAAATAACAGTAAATCATTTGCTATTAGCTAGCCAAAGAGGCGAGTTTGATAAACTCAACGGTGTCGCAGAAAACATTATTGTTGGACAACCTGTCAATTTAGGTACGGGCGCTGTTGAGCTTGCTATGGGCCATAGTAAAAGTAAAAAGAAGAAGGAAAAGTAAATGGTAGATGTAAACAAAGTTTTAAAGAACGTAGTAAAAAAAGGAAAGGTAAAGATAGGAGAAAAACAAACGAAGACGGCAATAAATAATGGGGCTGCAAAGCTTATTGTTATGTCAAATAATTGTCCATATTCTACAGAGATTACTGCTTTAGCAAATGAAAAAAAAGTATCAATTTACAATTATAACTCAAACGGTGTAGAGCTTGGGTATGCATGTGGTAAAAACTTTGTAGTTTCTGCTTTTGCGGTGATAGATGAGGGCGAATCCAATATAATGCAGCTAGTTAAAAAAAGGAAATAACAATGTCAGAAATTACCTTTTCCAATGAAATAGTACAATACCTAAGCCTGGCAAGCAAGTATTCTGGAGCAAATATTAAAGACTGTGTAGTAGAAGACGATCGTATAATTTTTGTAGTTGAAAAGGGAGATATGGGCATTGCTATTGGGAGTAAAGCAAAAAATTTAGAGAAATTGCGTACTCTTTTTAAGAAAAACGTAAAATTTGTAGAATTTGATGAAGATAAAAAGAGATTTGTAGAAAATCTTTGTAAGCCATACAAAGTAAATAGCATTAATATAGAAGGAAATGATGACGCGAGCATTGTAAAAATAGAAGTTAATCCAAGAGACAAATCAAAATTAATTGGCAAGGGTGGAAGAAATATCAATA
>JAGLML010000126.1 GCA_023140035.1 Thermoplasmatales archaeon | reverse complement strand
AATGCTATCTCTACCTGTTTTGATTCAAGTTTATGATCCTCTCCTAGTACGTTTATGAGTATATCTGCGTGTTTGGCTTTCCAGAGATGATATGCTATATCTCTGGTTGCATAAAGAGTTGTACCATCTCTACGTGTAAAAAAGAATTTTGTGTTTCTACCTGTTATCCCAAAGGGTTCCATATTAAGATAAAAGGCTCCTTCTTCTTCATTATAATACTTAGATTTTTTTAATTTTTCAACGACCAGATCAACGCTTTTATTCCTTACAAACTTTGATTCAGGAACATATTTATCAATAGTTATATTTATCTTATTCAGAGTTTTTTTTATCCCCTCCTTTTTCTCCAAAACAGGTGTGTATGCCTTGTGTACAAGGTCTATACTTTTTTGTTCTCCACTTTCAATTTTTCTAACTAGCTCACTGATTTTATCTGCAAATTTATCTTCATCTAGCTTAAGACCGCTTGCTTTCTGGTAATATTTAACTGCTTCATGAGCTGATAAATTTGCTGTGGCTGCAGAACCGCCTGGATGAAACTCCTCAATTCCCGCTGCAAGGGTGGCTACTTGTTTACCTAAGTCATCGAGATAAAACTGGGACTCAACGTCATATCCTGCCGCTCTGAAAATTCGCACGATCGTATCTCCAATGATGGGGTTACGCGCTCTGCCAACGTGCAGAGGACCCGTAGGATTTGCAGATGTATGTTCGATAATGACTTTTTTATTCTTTTTTTGTAAGTGTCCATATTTTTCTTTCATCTCAAAAATCGATCGCAACGTTGAAGAAATAAGATATTTATCATCGACAAAGAAATTTACATACCCTCCCTTTGCCTCTGCTTTAGAAATCCACTTACTTTTTTCTATTTTACCTGCCAAATCCTTTGCTATATCATTTGGTGATTTTTTTGCAAGAGGTGCTAGGGAAAAACAAGGAAATGCAAAATCTCCCATGCCTTCTGGAGATATTTCTAACCTGATTTCACATTCGTATTCAGATAAAACCTTCCTCAACTGTACTATAATTTCATTTTTAAATTCATCCAAAGGATAAGTCATACAGTGTGAGAATTGATACTATATTTAAAGGGTTTTTGTAATCAATTCTAAGAATTTTTTAAATCCTTTTCTCAAATTGTCGACATATCTATATGTTTAAGTATATAATATTTATCAACAGATAATTTTTTAAACTAACGTATGTTAATTAAGTTATAGGGAGAAACATATGAAGAACAATATCAAAAAAATCATCTTACATTTTGAGACTTTATTTGTAACCACTGTCTTACTAATAACCGCGTTTTCTGTTTTGGCCGTTGCAGATAATAATAATGGCTATGACCAAATTACAAAGACATATTCATTTGATGCGCCTCGCATACAGCAGGTGACAATTAACGATGCTAATTATGATCGGATAGTAATGCAGAATTCACCAGGAAATGGTAACCCCGGAGAGTACAATTTACCCGCACATGGGGCATATCTCCTTCTCAACCAAGGAGCGGAAATTACAGATATCGAAGTCGCTCCTGGGGAAAGAGTTTTTTTAGGTTCTGGTTTCAACGTTGAACTTGTTAAAGAACCTGTTGCATTATCAAACATTGATTCAGATTCTCTTAATATTCATAATGAATTGGCCGACCGTTCTGGTGATCCCTACCCCGATACGTTATATACTAGGATAGGAACATATAGTTTTAGAGGATATGAAATTCTTGTTTTACTATTACACCCTGTTCAATATATCCCAGAATCTGGGACACTCTATTATTTTAGGGATATGACTATTTCTATAAAAACTGTTGAAAACAATCAAAGAAATCTGTTGTTCAGAAATTTGGAAAAGGATGAAATTGAAGCAACAAAGAAAGTTGATAATCCTTTAGCAATTCATTCGTACACTGAAAATACAGCACATCCTCTTTCATCAGATACGTATGATCTCCTTATATTAACTACCGATGAATTGAAGGATTCTTTTGAACCTCTGAAGGATGCACATGATGCTACTGGAATAGCAACAGAGATTAAAACACTGAGAGACGTCTCGCTATTCCCCAGTTTTGTTACGCCGAAGGATATTAGAGATTTTATTAGAGACGAATATAGAAAGAGCGGAATTGAGTATGTTCTCATTGGCGGAGATGACGACGTTGTCCCTGCACAAGAACTTTGGGTGCAAGCATGGAACAATGGAGAGACAACCTTTATGCCGTCTGATCTCTACTATGCATGTTTAGATGGACCATATAACTATGACGATGACGACAGATGGGGCGAGCCAAATGATGGTAAGAATGGCCAAGATGTAGACCTCATTGCAGAAGTGTATGTTGGACGAGCCTGTGTCGGCAATGATGCTGAGGTAAATAATTTTGTTGATAAGACAATAGCATATATGGATACAGGTGGTTATTCTAATGGAAACACGTTAATGGTTGGCGAGCACTTATGGTCTGGTCCAGATACTTGGGGCGGCGATTATATGGATGAACTTATTGATGGATCAAGCGCCAATATGTACACGACTGTAGGTATCCCTTCAAGCGACTATACTATCGATACCTTATATGATCGGGATTGGTCTGGCAATGACTGGCCAACATCACAAATTATCAGTAGAATAAACAACGGTGCACGCATTATAAATCATCTGGGACACGCATCATATGGATACAATATGAAGATGGTCAACGATGATATTTCCTCTCTTACAAATAATGATCCATGTTTTATATATTCACAAGGCTGTATGTCAGGTGGTTTTGACAATGGTGATTGCATTGCAGAGTATTTTACCGTAAAGACAGACAACGCTGCATTTGCTGTTATAATGAATGCCAGATATGGGTGGGGTGTTGTGGGGAGTACCGATGGACCTTCACAACGTTTTCACAGGCAGTTTTGGGACGCAGTCTTTGGTGAAAACATACCCGAGATTGGCAAAGCCAATCAGGATTCAAAGGAGGACATTCTACCCCACCTCTATTATTCCTGTATGCGGTGGTGTTACTATCAGTTGAACCTGTTTGGTGATCCAACTCTTGCTTTCTACAATAATGAAAATAACCCCCCGAATAAGCCAGCAAGACCTACTGGTGCAAAAAAAGGAACAGTTGGAGAAGAATATAACTTTAGTACATCTACTTCTGACCAAGATGGAGACATGATATATTACAAATGGGATTGGGGCGATGGAACATTTAGTGACTGGCTTGGTCCATTTAACTCTGGCGAGGAAGCCAGCGTAACACACCAGTGGTCCCGATTGGGCATATACAATGTTAAGGTTAAGGCGAGAGATGAACATAGGGATGAAAGTGATTGGTCAGATCCACTATACATTAGAATGCCGGTATATCAAAACATTCCGTTGTTAAATCTAGTTTTTGAATTCCTGGAAAAGTATTTTCCTCAGATATATTCATTACTTGACAAAATAATATACTAAGATAAATCAGCAACCCTCTCTTTTTTACAAAAATATGGAAATTACCCTATATACTGCAGTTCATCAGATTTCTCTTTTACCATTGATTCCATTTCATTTAACTGTTTAGCGATCTGCTCTATTTCCTTTGCCTTTTCTTCTAATCGAGAAAGATCGATATCAACATTTGTTATCTTTGTTACAATCTTCAGAACTGCTTTTGCACTTTTTGGATCTACCAGATACCCTGGCGTTTCTCCCATGAAACACGCTCCTTCAAAACCTCGTAGTTTACCAAGGCCGAGTAGCAAACCACTGGCGCCTATTATACCCCCACCAGGTTCGT
>JAGLML010000125.1 GCA_023140035.1 Thermoplasmatales archaeon | reverse complement strand
ATGAATGCTATATCCATTGCCAAACACAGCGTCAAAATACCACCATTCAATATCTAAAAGGTTAATATTCCCATGAAATGCGTCATCTTGAGGTGTGATATCAGTTGCCCTAAGGAATTGATTAGCTGTCTTGGCATTGTCTAATTTTACTGCTTTTACATTCATACTTTTACTTGATAACAGTACCATGATTTATAATAATACGTTTTCCTTGAGAATACGATAGCATTGCTAGCCACCATTCAATATGTTTGGTGGATTTTGCACTTTAAAATTTACCTTATTAAAAATAAAGAAAAAAAGAAGAATGTAGGTTTATTTTCTTTAAGGGATTGAAATAATGATATAGAATAATAATACAAATCCTCTACCTGTTCTTGTCACTTCTTCAACGCCGTCGGCACTTGCCGTAATAGTTATTTCCACAGGACCAAATCCTAGCACTGGAATGTCGAATATTGCTCCTGTACTCCCTGCTTCAATGGTTCCAATGTTCTCTGATATTTCTCGCCCTATAAGTATTATGCCGCCTTCTAAAATAATACTGGATATGACGTTGGTGGCATTACTGCTTCCATTGTTTTTAATCTCTACGGATATTCCTAACAATCCACCGATAATTTCTCCAATTTCAAGTTCAGGTGCTGCGAATTCATAGTTGTATGTATATTCTGTCCAGTTTGTAGAGGCTTCTACATAAGGATCTTCAGTAATAATTTCAAAACTTGAAGTATTATTATCTGTTTTTGACACGCCGACTTGGAATCTTTCTAAACCATATTGATCTGTAATAGATTTTGCCCAGAATGAAATTTCAACACCATTTCTAGCTTCGTTTACAGTAAAATCGTCTAGCATGAAAACAAATGCATCGTCAGAAATACAATGAATGGCGATGTATACTGTTTCTCCACTGATGTTTAACTCAGGAGTGATCAGCCAATCATCATTTGGATTATCTGGAGGCCTTGTTGAAAAACATGCAGCATATTTGTCTCCAGTATGAGCATCCCAAGATGTTCCATTAGCAGGAGGTTCTGTTGCAGAAGCATTAAAAATTATAAATGAACCGTTATAGTATTCATTGGTAAAATTATAATCTAAACTTCCCCAAGTTGATCCTCCATCACCATCATGTTGGGTCCACGGTGGAAAATCCAGAACAAAATTTTCATAAGTTTCAAAACCATCTTCAAATACCGCTGTATTTGCGGTACTCGGATCTTTAAATGGTTGTATGTTCGTGACCATACCTGAGTCATTAAAGGATTTCGTTTTTGTGTCTGTTAATCCTGCTACTCCTGGCATTACTAACGTCAAGACGATGCTTAGGATTATAATCGATTTCAAAATATTTTTCGAATTTTTCATAATTTTTATATCCCCAGAATCTTATATAATGTAATACTATTAAGAGAATTTAAATATTTCTATTAGAAATTATATGTTATTATATAAAAAATTTAAAAAATTTCAGGTCAATGGTTAGATTATCGTATAATTATTAGAATCTAGACCATGTGGATTAAATTTATATACTCGATAACGTTGCCCTTGTTTGAAGGGTCTAGTTGTGTAAAAAATGATTTCTAAACAAACTATTTTCATTCTTTTTACCCTCCCTTGCTAGACCCCTTAATATTCCTTATGCCTATGTGGATGAGATAATATCCTAAACCAAGTAAAATGGTAAAAGAGAAAACGCATGTAAAATTAAACTACCGCTTTTAAGTGAAATTCAACAGAATCTGGTTTTTTGCTATAATCTATAATATGGGTTATTTCAAGATTTTTCCCGTTTCAATATACCATAAATACAAATCAAGTTCAGCTAAACTAAAATCCAGTTTTCTTGCGATATCTTTTAAAATATTTTCAATTTCCAAATATCTTTTTTTAGAGAGTGATTTAGGTCTTTTTATTAGATTATATCTTACTAGGATATCAACTATATGAAAATCAATAATGGCATAATCATCAAAACCAATGTTTCTTAAGAAATGACTCGCCTCTTTGTACCCAAATCCTTTAATATTTTTAACTAACCATTCTCTTAGCTCTTTACCTTCTGAAGAATGTACAATATTTTTCAAAGAATCTTTATATTTCGCAGATTCTGAAATATATTTTGCTCTTGTATTTGGATAACGATGACCAAGCTCCGCTAGTCTTTTTGCTAATCCTTCTTCAGAAAGCGTTAGAAATTCGTCTCCAATCTCGCTTTGAATCATTATACATTTTTCAGCATTAAAATTTGCAGTGAGTACACAGAAACAAAGTTCGTTGAAGAGATCATCACCTGATCCTCTGTCAATTTCTTTAAACTCTTTTATACGAGTATCCACTAGTGTTCCTACATTACTCTCCTTCAAAATATCGATAGATTCTAACAATTTTTCCATTGATAATCACTAAATTTTCGCAGTTACCTTACAATATAATTAATATCAGTGTTTTGTCGGTTTTTCAGGGAATCCATTTTTTTCAATCTTTAAAGACTATTATCTAGAGAATCTCGTTGATACGTTCGATGATAACTTTCTTTTCTGATTCATCTAATTCCTGATCAAGTTTAGGATATACCTCTTTCTCCTCGAATTTTTTGTGTTTCATTAGCATTATTTTGAAATCATAGAAATCAAAGGGTCTTCGCTTTTTGATGTTTCTTCTCATCATCCTCAATTTATTTAATATTTCATTGTGTTCTTTGATAAGCTCTGGCAACATAGCATAACCCGTAGTAACATTTTCTGGCTCGTATGAAGTAAATATCGCTTTTTCTTCCGTAAAAAAGTGCTTTTCAAGCGTCCAATCGAATTTATCAAATACTTTCATAGTTGAAACTATGTCTTGCTCTTGATCAATGACTTTTTCAACATCATTAAGTAATTTTACAATTTTTCCATGATCTTTTACCATTCGATCCAATATTGCTGTTGATTTCATTTTCTTTATATTCCTCATTTTTTCACCTTCTAAACCCATTCTTCTTTCAATATTTCTCCTCTAATACTCACAACAATTGATTTTATTGGTATGTTTCTTGAAGCCTTTTCAGAAGCTTTTTTTGCAAGACCCAGTAGCCCACTACAGCAAGGCACTTCCATGGTAATAACTGTAAAGGTGTTGATTTTTGCGTTGTCTATCAAAGCCGTTAATTTCTGTAAATAAACATCCAAGTTAGAATCCAATTTTGGACATGCTATCGCAAGACTTTTATCTTTTAGATAGTCTTTATGAAAATCAGCAAGTGAATAGGCAACACAATCTGCAACAAGAAGCACATCTTTTCCTTGGAAATAAGGCGCATTTGGCGGTACCAAGTGTAATTGTACTGGCCATTGTCGGAGTTGGGAGTTTCTGGTTCCCCTTTCTTCAACATCGCTTTCTTTTTCATCTGAAAAATCTATTATCCTTGCTCCAGGACATCCTTGAGGTCGATGGGCACATTTGTCATCAGGTTTTTCATCAAGATTTACTTCTATCTCCTTCTCTTTCAAAACCTCTAAAGCCTCATTGTAATATCCCATTTCGCCATGATCTTTCAAATGTTTAAGGTGTGCAATAATCGTGTTTTTACCTGCTTTTACAATGTTTCCCATGGTCTTCTTTTCGTCGTACTCTTCTGCCTCACGTTCTTCAGTTGTTATAGCACCTTGAGGACAATGTCCAATGCACGCGCCAAGACCATCGCAGAAAATATCACTGATAAGTCTTGCTTTATCATCTATTACTTGTAACGCTCCCTCTGGACAGTTAGGAATGCACACTCCACAACCATTGCACTTTTCTTC
>JAGLML010000124.1 GCA_023140035.1 Thermoplasmatales archaeon | reverse complement strand
GGCGTAAAATATCCAATAAAATATTGGAGAGCACTGATTGTCCAGAGAACACACCACCTGAACTTAAAAAAAAACTTTAGCAGCTAATGACACATCGTTTGAATTAATGGGCATTCCTGATTCCGTTAAGATTGCTAGGCGTATAAAATCTGACGCTCGGGAAATTTTTTTAAATGAAGGATTGCTACTAAACCCTTTAGAGCAGGTTAGGTTTGAGGAAGAAATTTCTAATTTTAAAAATGAAATGGCAAAAGATATACTCCATAATGTTTTTGCAAATGTGGATGTACCACGTGAAGTTTTTGATAAATTATTACGCCCGGTAACATTTGGCCATATTGAAGCAAAAACTATTCATTCTTTATGTGGGGGCAAAAGAGACTTTTCAAAAAAATTAGGGGAAATTGGAGGGGTCTATGTTGCGTGGGTATGCTATTTTGATGAATTGTGTGATAAGTCGCCAGATGCCCTTCAACATATCACAAATCATGTAGATAAAGAACTACTTTCAAAGGCAATGAATGATGCATCTCTAAACAGAAATATTTTTTTACGCGATATACCAAACGATGTTGATTTAAGAACAATTCCTTTCGTTATACTTTGGCAAACTTACATTCAAGAAAGTAAAAAATTATATAAATCTAGCATGCGTAAAAACGTTTGGAACGAATTCACTACAACGATTTCAACACAATATGCCCAAGAGCTCGATTGTATAGAAATAAAAATTCCTAAATTCCAACCTGATTTATGGCAAACGATTAGATCTAGATCTTGTTCGCCTTTATGGGTCAATTTTTTGATTAGTTTTTTATCTAATGATACAAACTTGAAGTTGTATTCCCCAAGATTAAGAGATGCAGTTCTCAAATTAGGGGAGGTAGCCAAAATAGTAGACGATATTATTGACCTTACAGATGACTTTTCAGATAGAAGATGGAATTATGTGTTTATTAAAGCCCGTGAAAAACATCCGTTAATTTTTGATAAAATAGATAGACAAGATGATCTTGAAATAATTCAATTAATAATTGATAGAGGCATAGTAGATGAGTCGATTGAGGATGCTTGCAACTCTTATCACAGTGCCATGAACGAACTTAAAAAAATGGGATTGTTCACTAAAGATTTTGAACAATATATGAAGCTGTTTTTATCAAATTGGTTTAAATATGGCGATCTCTCTCCTTAAGGACCTTGCCCATACGGCCATTTAAAGGATCTCGAAAAACTCGGATTGATTAAAGACCATACAGAAAATAGGCAGATAATCTATGAACTAACGGAAAAAGGTAAACAATTTGTGGAAATTCTACGATAAATCACTCCATTTTTTACTGGTAAATCTGCGTCAAAATCTCCCCCTCGGCGTTTAATATTATTAGAATTCAAATCCATAGATGCTTGAGTAACATTAGTACAGGGAGTAATATTCTTTAGTAATTAGGTCAATAGCTGTCTTTTCACCTTCTATACTATCATCATATCCTGGAAAGCCGTAATCTCCTAATGTTGGATCTAAAATGACACAGCTTATTTCATCAATGTAATGATTTGTGATATCATCCTCGCCATATAACTCATAAAATGATGGCCTAAAGTAAAACTCAAAATTAACACTAACAGTTGCATCTTGCGAACCTCCATTAAAAAGTACAATTCCACCATATTTATCTAGATATTCAATTGTATCATTTATACTTGTTATATTGTCCTGTTCCCATTCAGAATAATGAGTAAAATTCATGCCCTGAGTTAAATTAATAAAATCATTCTGTGATGGAACTACAAACATATGCAACGGTTGAGTTGACTCTATTGAATATTCAATATTCAGGTAGTCAATATACTCTCCAAACGACGATCCCTCCTCTCCACCATAATACCACATATTATGACCCATGAGAGGAAAGGTTTGTTCGTAAGTTTGTATAATGCTCTCTTCCCAATCCGCCTCAACCTGGCTTATTAATGATTGTTCAACATAATCCCAAAGCTTCTCGGAGTCAACATTATATGCCAACGAATAGACATGATCCTCTGTTAAAACCAAATAAGTTTTAATGTCTATGTTCTCCAACAATGAACTAATTAAGATGGATAAATCCTCACAATCCCCTTCTTTCAACTGGATAGTTTCTTGAGGTGTTTGTATAGATCCAATATCTCCAGAATCATTTACACAGTTATAGTTCTCCACAATATGTCTATATATGGCATTAATCTGGCACTCTCGATCTTCAGAGTCACAATCAGTGATTAGTGAATTAGCATAGTCTCTCAGCTCCGCATCATCTGTAACAATTTTCTCGATATATGGCTCTGCCTTCTGGACTATTGGGTCAATGTCATCATAATAAACAATTTCATTATTAACGCCACTATCATTCGAAGTATAGGTATGATTTCTTGAAACTCGTATGATATTATCACTGCCTGAAAGGATAATTTCAACGAGAGTTGTATTCTGACTTACAGTAATATCACAATTGGAACCAGAGACAATGAGTATTACTGGTTTATCAGGTTCATTTATGATTTGTGTTACGTTTTTGCCAGATATTGTAATAGTCTTTGTTTCCTCCCAGCTCGTATTGTCATATGGATAATAATCGGCATTGTCCCCTACACCATCACCATCGGTATCTTTCCATTCACTTGAATTAAGTGGAAAAGCATCTGAATTGTCACCATAACCATCATTGTCACTGTCTATCCACTCTGAAGAATCATAAGGAAATGCATCAATTTTATCATTGTAACCATCACCATCTGTATCTATTTCTTTGGTAGTTACCTCCTGTTCATTACATCCACTAAGCCCAACACAGATAAGCACAACAACACCGAGTATCAATAGATGTTTATTCATATTCTACTCTCCTCAAATCTAAAATTTCATAATATCTTTTCGTTTATAAACCCTAGTCTAGAGAAAAAAGAAATAGAGATGTGGACTAATATTGTTACCCAAGTAGTTGCAGTAGGCGTCTTAGTATTGGGAACATATTTGGAAATCGTTTAAACAGCCAACTCAGTAGATTAAAGTTGAAGTTGTAGGCTTTGTTTTTCGACATAATGACATCGAACGTTCCCCAAGTACTCTCAAAATCGTAGACGTCTTTTGCTTTTGCTCCTATATGATGATAATTGATTATTAATTAAATTTCTTTCATCCAGATAATTGACTTACGTATTTTTTCATCACTTTTATTAGCCCATTCAATTCTTTTATCGACTGGTAATGTTATATATTTAGTGAAATAATATATATCTCCAATTCCTCCAAAAATATTGACCAGGGGAAATACAAAAAGGAAAGGTTCGTTTAGATTTATGAATATTATTAAACACCAAATCAGTGGCAAGAAATGCAATAAAATCAATTTCTTTCCATCTCTCATATATTTTTCATTGTCGACGAGAAATCCAACAGCGGTCCATTTAGTTATAATAATTGCTTTTATGGGAATTTTATAATACCATATTACAAGCAAATGAGTTAATTCATGTAGTAGTAAAGCAACAATTAAGGCAATTAGCATCTTTAATATGAAATCCATTATTAAGCCCCCCATTTAAATTTATATATTTATATAATTATATGTTAGTAATATTATTTAAATCTGTCTACTCTTTACCTTAAAGTATGAAGATCAATCAAAATTAACTTGGTTGAGAAAAAAAATTAGAAAATGGAAGAAAGAAGGATACAAAGCTGATGAACTGGAGCAAATGACCAAGTCTAAAAAGAAATCTAAATTAAAATTCCAGTGGGAAGTAAAGAGTGAAATAGGGGTTTCACCCC
>JAGLML010000123.1 GCA_023140035.1 Thermoplasmatales archaeon | reverse complement strand
GTTGTACTGTCTGAAGTGGAATCAATAAGATCTAATCCTAAACAATTACCGACAAACATCATGAAAAACGTTACAACTATCAGTACGGTTGTCAAATAACTAGTTACCGTCTTCCAATATCGTCTCTTCACCACTCTCATATTATGGTATACTTTATCAGTGATAATATATAAATCTACTGTGTCAAATTGTCAAAATGAAAAACACACCTATATCCCTATGAAACCAAAAGGTATAAGGGCTATGCGACACTCTTAATAAAGTATCCATGTTCAATAGACATAGGGAAAAACAATTTACAAAAATCAACAAAGCTCAAAAATGTAAAGATTCGAAAAGAGGCCCAAAGTCAACGAATGAAATGAAAAGCGCTCTTCAAGACACCAGGAAACTAAAACGTCATAAAAAACGACTTAGTATTGGATGGTTTTTTAGACCTGACTAACCTCTTCCATATCTATATGAGAGAAATTATGCTGTTTCTATTCCTATTGATATTTACTTTAATCCTTTTTCTCTAATTTCTTCTTTGTTAGTTTCTTAGCCAACTCTAAAGCTTCTTTAATATTATCTTTCTTGGGTCCTCCACATTGTGTAAGTTTTTTGTTTCCGCCGCCACTTCCTCCTAGAATTTTACCTATTTCAGGTGCAATTTCCCTTAAATCAATATCCACGTTTCCAGAGGCAGAGGATGTTAATTTTTTCCCGTCGTAAATATGCACTACATAACCTTCTTCATTGGTTATTGTTCCAGCGGTAGCAATTGAATCAAATTCACTTAACCCCGTGATTACTTTTATCTGAGTTCCAGGTACTGTCTCAGCTCGACTCTTCAAACGGTCAATTTCATCTGAAGAAACCTTCTTTTTCATTTTCTGCACGTTTTTCCATTCGTTAAACAAATGCTTGCATGCTTCTGTAAGATCAATTACCGTTGTTTTTTCTATTTCTCCTGTCTCTTTTAAAAATCGTTTTAATGTTTTATCAAGCTGATCTACTGATACGGAAAGTATTTTACTAGACTCCTTTAATTGTTCAGAAACATTTTTTTGTTCTTTTATCTTATAAACTGTACCAAGATTTTCTACAATTTTTTTATAAAGTTCATTTTCTTCTTTTTGATAGGCATCGACCATCTTCCCCGCTGCAAAAATAATTCGATTTACACCATCTTGGATTCTTTCTGCTTTTAAAATTCGAATTTTTTCAACTTCTTTTATGTTGTTTAAATGCATTCCACCACAAGCCTCTACATCTATTCCTGGAATATTTAGAACACGTATTTTATTTCCTGGAGGCACTCCTCCCTGATACAGTCTAAAACCGTATGTTCTTTCTGCATCGTTTCTTGTCATCACTTTTTTCTCTACCGGAATCTCTCGTTTGATGAATTCGTTTGCTAATTTTTCAATTTCTTTTATCTCTTGTTCAGAAATCGATTTGTAGTGGGAGAAATCAAAACGAGCCTCATTTACACCTAATTGCGAACCTGCCTGCCATATGTGTTCACCAAACAACTTTCTAAGAGCACCATTTACAACATGAGTTCCGGTGTGATGTTTCATTAATGAATAGCGGCGATCCCAATCTATTTTTCCATGGACTTCCTCTCCAACTTTCAAATCACCGTCTATAATATGTAATATGGAATTTCCTTCTTTTTCAACTTGTTTAACAAATACTTGTTTTTTATCTGTAGAAAGATCTCCCATGTCTCCTGGCTGACCTCCGCCGTCCGGATAGAATGTAGTTTTATCGAGTATAACCTTAGTTCCATTGTCAGTATCAGATTTCCATAATACTTTAGCATCAAATTCCTTGGAATAGTGATCTTCGTAGTAAAGAGGTATAGTTTCCGGGAGATCTATTTTTATTTCATGCTTTGTTTCTTCTTTTTTTTCGTGTGAATGTAACTCTGCAATTATGGAGTCAAAATTCTTTGGAATAGTAACTTTTACCCCCTCTTTTTTGGCAATATTTCTTACTACATCTGGGGGCATACCATGTGTGTCATATAAAGTAATAAGCTCATTATTGTCAATAGTTTCTTTCTCTTTGAGAATTCTTTTAACCAATCCTTTTCCTTTAGAAAGAGTCTCAAAAAACCTTTTTGTTTCCATATCTAAAATTTCATCAACTTGATCCTTTCTTTGTTTTAATGAAGGAAATTCTTTTCCAAGTAAGTCCAGTTGTAAATCTACTAGTTCTTTCAACGATACACTAAGTTTCAATTTTTCAAGAAAACGAAGTGATCTTCGAATAATAAGTCTAGCAAGGTAACCGGCTTTGACATTTGATGGTACGATGCCATCCCCAAGCATAAATGCAAGGCATTTTGAATGGTCAGCTAAAGCGTAAACGTTTGCCATATCAAAATCGTCCTTTGTATTATCTAACAGAAAGTTTACAATTTCTGGAAATACACTTTCATATATGGTTGGAGTGCCTTTAGTGTACCATGCTATTCTTTCTAGGCCGTAACCTGTGTCAACTATGTTTAATGGGTTTTGCGCGTATTTTTTCCCTTCTATAGTTATTTTTCCGTTCTCATCTTCCTTCATGTTCATGAAAACAAGCGTTGCGATCTCCAGCCCATCAGCAATCACTTCAATACATGGGCCAGCATTTCCTCCACCAACCCATAACTGCTCCTTATAGTTAATCATATCACTCGGAATTCCAATGTTTTTTCTAAAAAACTCATCACAATATGTAGCTGTTTTCTCTTTCCAGTAGATTTCATCTACATCCTTATTAAAGGCATGATGCCCCAACATTTCAAACATTGTAAGATGACGTCCACTTCTTCCCACTTCTTCGAGATCATTCAATCGGATGCATGGCTGTGATATTACTAATGGGTTTGCTGGTGGCGGTACTTCGCCAGAAGTTACATGTGGCTGGAAATCAGCGATAGATGCAATTGTTAGATAAATGTCAGAACGCCACCGTGCGATAACAGGACAGCGATCTCCTGTTTCCGGATAACTAACTCTAGAATGGTTATGCTTTTCAAAGAAGGATAGAAAACTTTCTCGAACATCTGCAAGAGAGAAAGATTTTTTTGTAATGGGATTATCGATAAAGTTAAATTCTACGCACGGTTGATCTCCACAAAGTTCTGCATTGCTATCTAATGTCCAAAAATACGCTCCACAGGATCTACACTTCTTGCGGATATATCCATTATTGTGAAAGAATTCCAAGTCGCATTCTGATTTAAGTATTGAATCACTCATGTTACTAACTTGTCAGGAATGTAAAAAAAGGTTTAAAGTTTTATCTTATTAATTTTCAGAAGTTATTTTGAGTCGATACCTTTATATGGTGAATATGGAATAAATATGTTGGGTACAACATGGATAAGAAAATTACCGCGATATATTTAGTACTGTCCCTTACTGTATTTAGTTTTGGAATGGCTAGTGCCTATGAAGACGAGTTTAATGTTACGGAGAAAAGTAGAACATCTGAACTATTTAATAATGGTGAGAATTACAGCGTTCAGTGGGAAATGAATTACGGATCTGATTGGTCTTATGGGGCAAGATATGAAGGACCTCAGCCAATAGGTGATTGCGACAACGATGGAGATAATGAATTGCTTATTGGAGGACGAGATGCCGTACTTAGGGTTATGGAATGGAATGAAGATAAACAAACATATGAACAGACCCATTCGTTACACAGCCCTTTTTATTGAAATAGCTTGAATACTGCGCGGTCTGAAACGTAAGTGTAAGACCCGCAGATGAAAAGCTATCTTTTTTTCTATCTACAATAATACGTTTTCTGTCGCACGCGACACACCGCTATGGTGTGTCCTATA
>JAGLML010000122.1 GCA_023140035.1 Thermoplasmatales archaeon | reverse complement strand
TTTTTCAGATACAAGATCTATTTTATTCTGAACTATAACAATATTTTTTGTACCTGCGATTTCTAACGCAGTCAAATGTTCTCTCGTTTGAGGCTGAGGACACTGTTCATTGGCAGCAATAACAAGTACTGCACCATCCATAATAGCAGCACCAGATAGCATTGTAGCCATCAAGGTTTCGTGACCGGGTGCATCAACAAAAGAAACCACTCTAAGTAGTTCACAAGGGCTATTGCAATGGGGGCAGGTTTTATTTGTAGTATAACATTGAGGCTCATCGCAATTTGGACATTTATAGAAGGCAGCATCAGCATACCCAAGTCTTATTGAAATACCTCTCTTTAATTCCTCAGAGTGTTCATCTGTCCATTTACCAGTTAACCTCTGTGTTAATGTCGTTTTACCATGATCCACATGGCCGATCATTCCAATATTTACTTCAGGTGGTTTAGGAAAACTCATTCTTGTTCCTCTTTCTTATCTCCTTCTTCCTTTTTTTCTACCTTAATAAGATCCTCAATAGGTTTTGAACTGTGTTTTATTACCTTCATGTTGATTTGTACTATATCTGGATTTATTGTATTTCCCCTGATAGATTTCTTCTTTCTTTTTCCGGAATCCTTTGGTTTGAATCCCAAGCCTTCGCTCAATAGAATTCTTCTCCTTGCAGTCCCAGGGAGGTCTTTTCTCATCGGAAATCCATCTTTATTAGTACCGCCAGTTATTTGCAGTTTATATCCAGGTAATGAAACAAAAATACCGTCTACTTCGTCACTTATTTTTTTACCTATTAAAGAGTTCGCATGATGGCCGCTAACTTGAATGTTATGTGATTTGCCATTTTTTGTGTCGTTTACTACAACCTTGAATTCTACCATATCTGTTTCTCCTTCAAATTTTTAATATCAATTTAATAACACTAATATATCTATAGTTTTACAACAAGTGGAATAGTGGATATTTTATAAACCTTCTCCCTAATTTTTAACTTGATACTACATTTCAAAGTATGTTTGCATTGTTTTTAATATGTTATGGATTTTTATGGTTCAGCTGTCTTTATGCCCTCAAAAAGAATATAAGGAATAAGTATATTCCAAGTCGTTTTTATATTCTAGAAAAGTGATAAGATGTATGCTTCAGTAAAATTAGCTGATACAATACGAGTACCTCCAGAACGATTTGGCGAAGATTTAAACGTGGTTGTAAAGGATATCGTCCAAAAGACATTTGAAGGGGTTATCAGAAAAAACCATGGATTAATCGTTGCAGTAGATGACATAAATGCATTAGGAGATGGAATTGTTATTCATGGGGATGGAGGTATGTATCAAAAGGTTGAATTCGATGCGCTAACCTTCAACCCAGCATTACAAGAAATCACTGATGCAATAGTGTGCGAGATTGTAGAGTTCGGTGCTTTTTGTCATATGGGACCTTTTGACGCGCTAATACATATGAGCCAAATCATGAATGATTATGTTAATGTAGATGCAGAAAACGAAAGAATAACAGGTAAAGAAAATAGAAGAGTGTTAAAGGTTGGAGACCCAGTTAGAGCAAGAATTGTTGCTGTAAGTTTAAATGAGTTATCGGCTAGAGAAAGTAAAATTGGTCTTACTATGAGACAACCTGCTCTTGGCGCTCATGAATGGCTGAAAGAGCCAGAACCCGAGGATAAAAAAAAGGAACCTAAAAGGGAAACTAAAAAGAAAGAAAGTAGAAAAAGGAAGAAGGGTAGGAGATGAAGAGTCTAAGCGCCTGTAAAAACTGTCACCTATTAACAGATAAAGACCGGTGTCCACATTGTTCAGATCAAACTGTAAAACGGTGGAGCGGATACGTTATTATTCGTGACCCTGCTAAATCTCAGATTGCCAAGAAAATGAATATTACGAAACCCGGTAAATACGCCCTGAAGGTAAGGTAGTAATGCTTGTTTTACCTGAAGATCTCAGAGATAAATTAAAGGAGCCCCTAGGAAATCTCGTGGATGAACAGGGACTTTTGAGGCTGCTGCAAAACGAGAAATATATTGTTTCAGTGGGTGATTTGGTAACGTTTACGCTGCTTAAGAATGGAATTAATCCAATAATTTGCATTGTTGATTATATCCTTGAACGCAAAGAATGTTCTCCTGACATGAGAGAGAAAATTCAGAGATTTGGTAAAAAACATATAAAAATAAAAAATCCTCCGGGCACCATAACCGATGAATTATGGAATACCATGGAATCTGCTTATAAATCTTTGGAAGATGGTCCGCTTTGTATAGAAATTGACGGTGAAGAAGATCTTGCTGCGCTTGCTGCTATTTACATGGCTCCACTGGACGTAACAATAATATATGGATTGCCGAATAAAGGGGTCGTAGTTGTTAAGGCTACCAAGGCTCATAAAAGTAAAGTAAAAGAGATATTAGACAGAATGTGATAGGTATGGATATAGAAATTCAATCAAAAACCAATAATACTATTGTTGAATAGAACTGAAGTTCACTTTATTATACACCATGAGGGTGAAAGTACCCCGAAGCGTGAACTTATTAGGGGTGAACTCGCAGAAAAACTCAATGTAAAAAAGGAAAATATTATGATTAACTATATGAAATCAAGCTTTGGTACTACAGACACGTTAGGATATGCCAAAGTGTATAAATCCTTAAAAGAGGTAAAAGCTGGCGAAAGAGATTATATCCTTATAAGAAACAATGTTTTAGTTAAAGAGAAAAAATCAGCTAAGGAAGAAAAGAAGAAACCGGTTGAACCGCCAGAGGAAAAACCAGAAGAAGGTGAAAAGAAACCTGCGGAAGAGACTACCGTAAAACCGGATGAGGGGAAGGAAGAAGAAACTGCCAAAAAACCTGATGAGAAAAAAGAAGAACCGACTGAAAAACCGGCAAGTGAAGAGAAAATTAACGAAGAAAAACCTGATGAAGAGAAATCAGAAGAAGGTGTTGAAAAAACAGAGGGTGAAGAAAAACCTGATGAGGAAAAGAAGGAATAGCCATGATGAAAAGAGAGTTATTCAAGATAGAAGGGGATAAGATTGTTCGATTGCGTAGGAACTGCCCAAAGTGTGGCGAAGGAGTATTTCTTGCTGAGCACAAGGATCGTTTAAGCTGCGGTAAGTGTGGTTATACTGAATTTAAGGTTAAAAAAGACAAAAAGCCCGAAGCGCCTGTTGAGGTGAAGGAAGAAAAACCGACTGAAAAATCGGAAGAAGGTATTAAGAAACCTATAGAAGAGACTGCTGTAAAACCTGATGAGGGAAAGGAAGAAGAAACGACTGAAAAACCAGAACAATAATAAAAAAAGGAGTCTCTACCACTTATTATAATGAGTTAAAATTTTTGTATTTATCCTAGAAGTAGCTGCAACTCTGCCTTTAGGATAGCCGATGGGAATAATCGCAACTGGCCTAACATGCAATGGTAAATTTAGAATTTTTGATGCTTCATTTTCATTGAATGCGCCGACCCAACAGGCACCTAATCCATTATCTACCGCTAAAAGCAGAATATGCTCAACAGCTGCAGCAGAATCTTGAATACAATATAACTCCTTTCCCCTACCCCCATATGGAGAGATACGGTTTAAATTAGCGCAAACAACAATATTTATTGGTGCTTCAACAATAAATTCTTGGTTTAAGGCAGCTCTACTCAATTCTTTTTTTATTTCAATATCGTCAACTATTATAAAATCCCGTGCCTGTAGGTTTCCTGCAGATGGTGCAAGATGTGCATATTTTATGATCTCAGAAATTATGTCAGATGATAGTTTTTTGTCTGAAAAACTTCTTACACTATAGCGTTTCTGAATTGCCTCTTTTAC
>JAGLML010000121.1 GCA_023140035.1 Thermoplasmatales archaeon | reverse complement strand
CTCAAAGTTGGTGATACTATCCACATCGTTGGCGCTCACACTGATTTTACACAAAGCATAGACGGAATGGAGATAGATAGAAACCCTATTGAAACTGCTAAACCTGGTGATGCAATTGGCATAAAGGTCAAAGATAGAGTAAGAGAGCATGATGTCGTATATAAAGTACCAGAAGAGGAATAAAATATGAAAGAACTAGCTGAAGTAAGAACGTTACGAGTTAATCGGTATATGATAATAGATGACGAACCATGCAAAATTATGAGTATTTCCACATCTAAACCAGGCAAGCATGGTGAATCTAAGGCGAGGATTGAAGCAATTGGCGTTTTCGATGGTCAAAAACGAAGTGTTGTTCACCCTGTTAAACATAAAGTCCACGTTCCAATCATTGATAAGAGGAGCGCCCAGATTCTTTCTTTGATGGGTAGCGACATCGTTCAACTTATGGACCTTGAAACCTACGAAACCTTCGAAATGCCTATTCCTGATGAATTCAAAGGTAAACTAGCACCGGGAAATGAAATACTTTATTTGCAAGCACTGGGTAAAAAGAAAATAACTAGAGCTTAATACACTTATACGTTGCTTAATTTGATAATATGGTTTTTCCTAATTATTTTGCAGACGCCGAATCAGGTTTTGATGAGGCAGATTTTGTCATATTTGGTGTTCCATATGACAAGACCTCATCTTTTAGACATGGTGTAGATAAAGGTCCTAGGGAGATAAGACAGAGTAGTTGGAATTTTGAGACTTTCGATTTAAGGACAGGTGTGGATTTAAAAGATATCAAATTGCATGATTATGGAAATCTTGATGTAAAGAATTTAAATACAAAAGAAATGTTAGAAAGAGTTGGAGATTTTACTTGCAAATTACTAGCAAAAAACAAATTTCCTATAGCTATAGGTGGGGAACATTCAATAACTCCAGGAATTGTAAAGGCTTATCCAAATGATATAGCAGTTCTCTCGCTTGATGCCCATATGGACCTCCGAGAACAATATGAAAATGATGTGAATAATCATGCATGTGTTACAAGAAGAATTGCGGATCATATTGATATTAAAAATATTGCTGTAATCGGAGTAAGGTCAGCTGAAAAAAAAGAATTTGAATATGCTCAAAAGGCAGGTCTTTTTTTTATTGATACGTTTTCAATTAATAAGAGGGGGATTTCTGAGACTATAAAGGAAACAAAAAAATATCTTACGGATAAAAAAATATATTTCACTCTTGATATAGATGTAGTTGATCCAGCATATGCCCCAGGGACAAGCACTCCAGAGCCTTTTGGGCTCGATCCTTTTGATATTTTAGAATTTATTGATGCTTTTTCATCACAGTTAATTGGCTTTGATATCGTTGAAGTATGTCCAGCATATGATCATGGTGAAACATCGATACTTGCTGCAAAGTTGATAAGATCTATTGTAGGTGCTATTTGGAACAAGAGTTCATTGTAATCACAGTTGTGAACTTAATTGAGTTAAATTTTATAAATATTTATCTAGGCTTAACTTAATATATAATGATTTCATTCAGCACAGATATGAACCCAGGGAAAAGTTCAAAATCAAAAAAAGATAAAACTGTCATCGCTGCAGCATTATTGGCAATAATAGTCGTCGGTACATTAGTTGTTTTTTTAACAGTAACATATTATCCAGACATCATTGAGAATCTATTTAAAGAAGAACAAGCTATAGAATCCGGAGATCTTGCCGATGTACATTACATTGGTAGATACGCTTCAAATAATGCGATTTTTGATTCTTCTTATGAAGACCCTGAAAATAAAACCGGGGGTACACCACTAAAAATATTTGTCAATTTGAACAGGAGTGAATTGCCACCTGAAGGGTACGAAGGTTACTCCTCACAGGTTATTGATGGTTTACTTGAGGAGCTTGTTGGATTAAAAGAAGGAGTTACAACAACTATTGGACCCATACCTCCAGAGAAAGCATATGGGGCTAATAAGCTAAAAATAGGCGATATTTTCAGTACAAGCAATCTTGCAATGGTATTGAACCAAACAGTACAGGTCATCAATTTCACAGATGAAAGTATAAGCTTTAAATGGATAGATATGGAAAATTTTGGTAAATTTACTATGCCTCAGTTGATTATAAAAGATCTATTAAGTACAGATATAAACGAAATGGTTATTTATCCACCCCCATACTATTTATGGGAAAATTCTACAGAGATAATAAACATTGCAGATGAAATAGCTACAGCATATACTACCCCTACAAAAAGCGAAAATATTACTGAAGCTATTGAAGGGGCCCAGTATGGAGAAACTGCAATTTTTATTTTTCCAGATGCAACAACTGCAGTGTGGAATGATACAACTATAACGCTTACTTCTTCTCCTGAAATAGGCAAAAACTACACATTAACCCAAGACAGCCCAGATGGTTCTATAGAGTTGATATTTACTGTTGAAAATATCACAAATAATACAATTAATATTTCATTTGCATATGAAGGCGAAAAATCCTATGAAGAATCAATTAGGACTCTTGAATTCAACAGAACATTTACTATGCCTAGGATGTACAACAACATTCCAGCGATGTATATGTATATTTTTGAAGAAGATATTATTAAAGCAGGATACAGTACACATGAACTAGCTGGAGAAGAACTAATTTTTGAGGTTACAATAGAGGAAATTTACAAACCAAGTTGATCTTTAATTTCCTTTTCAAGCAAATCCAAAAACTCTTCTTCTTTTCCTTTTGGAATAGTAGCACCAGCAGCAATGTTATGTCCTCCGCCAACGCCATTTAATTCTTTGGCTGCATTTATTAATGCAGATGATAAATCCAATCCTTTATCAACAATAGCATGAGTGGTTCGTGCTGACACTTTTACATCTCCATTTTCAGTATATGCAAAACCAATCAATGGTAAATTACTGTCAACATCTTCTGAGTTTAACATCATATTCGTGACAATTCCAATTATGGTATCACGTATTCCATCACCGGCATGGAAGAATTGTAAAAACGTTCTTTTCTGTATCTTCTCTTCTTTTGCAAACTGTAAACCTTCTACTAAATTACGTCTATGTCCCCTCAGTAAGTTACAAGCCTTTTTTAGCCACTTGTTTCTATCACCTAGACACACATTAAGTCCCACCTCATATTGATCGTATCTTGCCGTGGAATTCAAAAGTGTGGCAAATTCTTTGGCATCATGTAGCTCAGTACCTAGTTTCTCTTTACTTAGAACGTATATTTCTCCAATTATTCTGCCAGTGAGTTCATGCCCAAAACCTTTGGTAAGAAGCATCTGTGCAATAGACGATATGATTTTTTGTCTCTCTTCTTTATTTAGATCAATCCATTTTCGCCAGTAATCCCCGTCTTTCAATCGTATATTTAAATCCTGTAAAAATGAAACACATGCATCTTCTCTCCTGCTTAAGCCGGGGATGAATGGGTCGCCCGAATATCGTAGTAGCTTAGATACAGGACGTGTTTCTCTACCAAAATACCGTACATCCATTTTACTTTGAATCACCCCTGCTTTTTCCCCATCCGTTAATATTTCGCGGTTCATTCCCTGAAGTCTACAGAATTTTCTATCTTGTAAATCCCCACATGCTCCAACAATTGCCAGCGCGGATAAATCCATATTTTTTAAATCAATACATTTAGAAACAAGATATGTTACACCAGCTCCACTAATTTCATATGATCCATCACGATCGAATAAATGAGGGTTTAAATGAAAAGGCATGTTGGAATCCTTTGGACAGGTATGATGATCAGTAATTATCTTATTGATATCTGGGCAATCTGTGCTAATACTGCTTCCAAGATCTGTAAACCAAACCAGCTCATGGTTTTCATCAGTCAATC
>JAGLML010000120.1 GCA_023140035.1 Thermoplasmatales archaeon | reverse complement strand
CTCCTGCATCTATAGAAATATTCTTATCGAAAGCGAAGTCTAAAAATCCAAAATGATATGGATCACCACCATCTGTATCATATCGAGAGACAATCTCTGTAATAAATGCTAGAATGTGGCCATTATATTGCGTTTCTTCATTATTTTGAACGGTAATGTTAACCTCAATCGTTGCGTTTCCCAACCATGATACCGTCATATTAGCGGTTATATCTTCCACTGTTCTATTCCCGCAAGCATCAAGGGCACCTGGAAGCTCTCCGGTATTATTACCAGCTATTCTTTCATAATCTCTATCAAAAATAGAAGTTGGAAACTCAATTATATCATAACCACTTGCCCAATCATCTGCTTTCTCATTAAGGACAGATCCATTATGGTCAAACCCAATCATTTCCACGTACTCGAAATCATATAATCCTGAAACATATGCATCATGCATATCTTGATTCCAAGTGTGACACGGGGGACAATTTTGGGATGTCGCCACTCCGACGAAAACAGTATGAGAATAATTCTGATAAGCAATCATTTCATCCAATGATTCCATTGATACTTTTAGAGGTTCAATACTAGTAGATCTTGTAATATTCCCATTGAGATTTGGTACAACAACACTTGCTCCTACAAACAATAAAACTATCCCAAAAACCAAGACTTTTCTATCAATATGATCATTCAAATTATATTCCCCACCTAATAATATATGATAGTATATATAAATGTTTAGTATTGTAGAGAAAAGAAGGAAAAAAAGTATAGAAATACATAAAATGACGATAATATTATAACATGATTATAGTTGTGATATATCCTTATATGAGGGGAAAAAAGTATCTTGATACCCTTAGAAATCTCTTACCAGATGCTATAATTAGCGGCATCAACATATTTCTGATTCTGTTGGTATTGAATCTGCTCTCACTTAACATGGGCATACTTGAACAATCATTAACTCTTGTATTCACACTCTATATACTTTTAAGTATACTACTGCTAAATCTACCACTAAAAAAATTATATCTAATAATTAGAAGAAAAAATAAAGAACATCTTTATAAAATCTTGGCAGGATTACTTCTCATTTTATTTTCCTTTATTCTACTAATATTCACAAAAATGCAAATACTGTGGATAGTTAGCATCCCAATATTGACATCGGGATTGAATCTCACCCTCCAAGGACTTGATAAAAAAAGAAAGGAGTTACACCTACTATCAGCAGCGTCTTTTATCTACGCACTATTTTTCATGCTTTTGCAGACAATCCCGATACTATGGTATACAATTCAACGGTTCTCACTGATGTTTTCAAATTTAATTGGTTCTATCATAAACAAACCGTTATCACTTGGTCCCTCTGCTAGCGGACTGTGGATAGTAATTATTTTTTTAATATTATCGATAGTTAGCTTTTCCATATCACACAATAAAAAACAATCAAAAATAATTAGACTAACTTTAAACATAGTGGGACTCCTTATCGCTTGGACAATCTATCTAATCATCCTAGGCATTATTGAATTTGAATCAAAAAATGATGTAGTAAATCTACATTACATTCTCTTTTTATTATGCTTAATACCTACTTTTCTATATCTATCAAAATATGAATACAAAGAACCAACAACTAGGATTCCGAAATGTAAGGGTATAAAAAAATTGGCAAAAAACGGAGCTATTTGGGCTTTGTTATTTTTGTTTATTTCTAGTGTAACACTTACTACCTTTATAGGTGCTGATACCAAAGACGCCGATGATCAAAAAATTTTGTTCTACGGCCAAAACATGCTTGGAACATGGGATATACCAGAATATGGAAAATACGGAAGAGAAGCATCAGGTATGTTCGGCCTCTTGCCCATTTATTTAACTGCATCTGGATATGAAAATGAAATCATTGTTGAAAACATAACAACGTTTCTCAACACCACTCAACCGGTACATGAAAATATCACGAGATACGTAAATGTAACAGACTATATATCTATTATCGAATCACCAGAAATAACCATAGATATATTGAAAGATGTCAGCGTCTTTGTAGTAGCAAACATCAACATATCGTTTTCCCAGAATGAAAAAGATATAATCTGGGAATATGTGGAAAAAGGAGGTTCTTTACTAGTACTAGGGGATCATACAAACGTTGGTGGCATACAGGAACCATTAAATGATTTACTAGAGCCTGCAAACATCCGATTCAGGTTTGATTCGTCACTTCCCTTGGATTCAAAGTTTAAATGGATCACCTGCTATCAACTACTTCATCATCCAATCACATCAAAAATAGATAATTTAGACGAAATCCAGATAAGCGTTGGTGCATCTCTTGACATCACTTCTTCTTCGTTTCCTATGATCGTAGGAAGATACGCTCTATCTGATGAGGGAGACCGTTTGAATGAGGAAATGGCATACCTTGGCGATTACGAGTATAACCCCGGTGAGCAACTAGGAGATGTAGTCCTTGTTGCAGGATCGTATTATGGGCAAGGCAAGGTGTTGGTATTCGGCGATACCTCCACATTTCAAAACTCTGCAATTGCATACTCCTATCCATTTATACAAAGCATTTTTACATGGCTGAACAGCGAAAGAACAGGGACAGGAGAATTACTGCAAATAGGAATATCAATACTTCTTCTCATAGCAGCATTCTTGGTCTACATTATCCTAAAAAACACTCACATTTCTTTCGCCTTTTTCCCAGTAGCACTTTGCATAACATTACTCATTTCTGCGGTTGTTAATCCCATGCTTATTGGTGATGTGAAACTAACTGGAAATGTCGTGTACATAGATTCGTCTCACGGAGAACGATTTAGTCTAGAGCTATTCACGGATGATTCAGTTAATGGACTCATGTTAAGTCTCAATAGAAACGGATATCTTCCAATCATTCTCAGAGATTTTTCAAAAGAAAAAATCGAAGGAGGCAAAATACTGTTTTTCAACGCTCCAACAAAATCATTTACTGGAGACGAAGTAGAATTTCTAAAACAGTACATATCCAACGGCGGAATAATAGTTCTAGCTGTTGGATACGAGGACAAATATGCTTCATTACCATTGCTTGATGAATTTGAACTAGATATGGAAGGTGTACCACTCGGACCTGTCCCATATGTTGAAGAAAGCCCAGAGGAATACGAAAACGAACCTAAATTCGTAGATAGCTGGCCTATAGTTTTTAATGAAGAAAATAGCAGATCCTACTACAATTTTACATGGGATATCGACTACTATCTCATGGTATTCGTAGAACATGGAAAAGGCGGACTATTATTAATCAGCGACAGTCAATACCTACTGGATAAAAACATAGAGTCGATATATGATTATTGGCCAGGAAACATCATATTTCTAAAGCACATCCTAGATGATTTCAAAGCAATGGGGGGACAGCAATGAAACGATTACTATGGCTTGGTCTACTGTTTATTTCCGCAAGCTGGCTGTTTTTTATTCCAATCTTCACCACTCCCGACTGGAAAACCGGTACCTTCTTTTTAATAATCGGAATAATCTGCAACATCCTTGCCTTTTGGAAAAATAAACCCAAACAAATCAACAAAAAATATCTCATTCTTCTCGTCCCTCTGTTAATCTCCATTTTGATCATAAACTATCCATACAATATTGGACCCATTGTTCTAACAATAGGCCTTCTTATATATGCTATCACAAATCAATTAAAAAATCAAAAAGCAAATGTAATGATAGCCGGGATATCACTTACTGGAATAACACTAACCATTCAAACTGCATTACTTCCTTTTTACAGCATCTTTGTACCTCACGGTCATAGAATAGATATTCTCTCACCAGTAGTTTCAATATTTGGAAATCTACTTGGTTTAAAAACCACGGTAAACAATGGAAT